>DATCWW010000059.1:0-8554 GCA_036566145.1 Gemmatimonadales bacterium | reverse complement strand
ACCACGCGCTGCCATGAGTTCGTGCACTTTGAGCCGCACC
The DNA here is from genome assembly GCA_036566145.1 of Gemmatimonadales bacterium. Classification (GTDB taxonomy): domain Bacteria; phylum Gemmatimonadota; class Gemmatimonadetes; order Gemmatimonadales; family GWC2-71-9; genus CAVVWJ01. The sequence continues at coordinate 8,514 of DATCWW010000059.1, read as the reverse complement.
ATAACGCCCTTTCGGGTAAGCCAAAGCATATAGCCTTGCGATATACAGCTCTGCAGTATACCATGTCACTGGCCCAATAGCCATTGCTCGATCGAGGAGCCATTGCTCGATCGACCGATGCGGCTCTCACCGGCCAACTCGCGTTACTCCGCCCCACTTCCGGGACCCAGCGATTCGAGTGCACCCCTCACATAGGGGGCTGGCTCATGACCGCATCCGACGCCTCAGTCGCGCCGCCCGGGTCCACAACTCGCATTCTGGTCGTGGACGACGAGGACGTGATCCGAGACCTGACGCGACGGATTCTCGAGGACCACGGCTACCACGTCCTCACCTCCCGTGATGGCCCCGCCGCGCTCGATGTCGCTCGGCTGGCGATGATGGAGCCGCGACACACTGTTCACCTTGTCTTGACCGACATCGACATGCCCGGCATGAATGGCTATGCTCTCGGCCGGCTGCTGGCGCTGACATGGCCGGACCTTCCCATCGTCTACATGTCCGGCACGACGGTCGGGCTCGCCGGGCGCGAATCGCTGGGTGGTGCGGAGCACTTCATCACCAAGCCGTTCTCCGACGGCGAGTTGCTCACCACCCTCCGTGGTGCGCTGAGGGTGGCCGCGCGCAACGGCGACTCCTCCCAACAGGGAACGGCGGGGGACCCGGGCACACTCGGATTCGAAACCATCGCAGCGGCCCGCGCGGCCCGCGCCGCGGTGGCAGACCTCGACGAGGACGCGAGATGGGCTCTCCTTCAGAAATGGCTCGAGCAAGAGTCGGCCGGTCTGAGGGAGGCGGGGAAACGGTCCCTGAGGCTGGAGGCGTTGCGCAGTATCGTGTGCCCTCGCGTGAGTGACCGGGAGTGGAATCGGGTCGTACGGGAACATTGGCCGGTGCGGTGGGCGGACCAGCTCCGTCTCGCTAATGCCCTGGCAGCCTCGCGATCCCATCCAACCCTTGCTCGGAAGACCCGAGAAGCGGCAGTCGGTCCGTCACGCGGGCACGCGCGCGTCAACCGCTCGAGCGAGAGGTAGTGTCTGCATGCGAGCAACTCTCATGCACGGTGCCGCCCCAACCCCTCAAGATCCTCCAGTCGCATCATGCGGCCGACGCCCTCCGGGCTCCCCCGCCGCGGGCCCGGCGTCGCGCAACATGGTGTCTCGCGTCACCACATGGGGCAGCCAACGGACCTATTGTTGCACTCGAACGGAGCGACGTTTCCGCCGCCTCGGTGAGTAGGCCATCGACCCCACCCATGCCTGACGGAAGCCACCCCCCTGCCCAAGGATGTCCCTATGGCACTCGCATCACTCCAGGACCTCTTTCTGGACGAACTCAAGGACGCGTACCACGGAGAGAAGCAGTTACTGAAGGCCTTGCCCCGCATGGCGAAGGCTGCCCAGTCGTCGGCCCTCAAGGCGGCGTTCACCAAGCATCTGCGGGAAACCGAAGGACAGGTCCAGCGGCTGGAACAGGTCTTCAAGAACCTCGGGGAGCGGGCGATCGGCAAGCGGTGCAAGGGCATCGAGGGCATCGTTGAAGAAGGGAAGGACATCATGGAGGAGGAAGGAAGCGAGGCGGTAATCGACGCAGCGCTGATCGCGGCCGCTCAGCGGGTGGAGCACTACGAGATCGCCTCCTATGGCTGTCTGATCACCTACGCCGGTCTCCTGGGCAATGGGGAAGCCGTACGCCTGCTGGAGCAGACCCTGGCGGAAGAGGAAGCCGCGGACGAGGCGTTGACGGCGCTGGGGGAGCGTGGGATCAACCAGGCTGCACTTGCGGCGGGGCAAGACGAAGATCAGGAATAGGGCAGTGTGGGCTGAGGACCTTCTCCCGTAACCGGACACACCGACGAGCCGCTCGAGCCAGTGCCAGCGTGCGCTGGCTCGTTTGGTCCGGTGACTGCACTGCATCCCCTCCAAGCGGTCACATATCACAGCGGCTATCGGCCCAGAGCGCTATCTATATCGGCTGCGCAGGAGACTCGCCAGCCAGCGATGGTTCCTGTACACGATCACCTTCTCTCACACGACAACGGCGTGGACGAGGTTTGGCTGGGCCTCTTGGGGCTCAAGCGCCGCGACCGCTACTGATGTCGAGGGCGGCGAGGCCACCGGACCGACGCCAGCCGGGGCGCCACCAGCCGAGCTTGAAGCTGGCCACTGTACGTCACTTCCATCCCTGAGGGGGTTCGATGCAAGTCTCATTCTTGACACGCTCAACCGCGCTGGCTCTGCTTCTGGCAGGCGTGGCGTGTGCGGGGAACAATTCGTCCGATACCGAGGTCGGGGCGGCGCGGGACACGAGCGCTGAGCGCATTTCCGATTCCGCGGCCGTCAACCAGACCGAATCCGGCATGACCGATTCCACCGGGCAGTCGACGCTGGGTCCCGAGGCGGAGAAGACCCGCCCCGATCAGGGCCAGCCCGTCACCTCCAAAGGCGACACGCTGAACCCCGGCATCGACACCTCCACCACAGGCCGCTAAAGAAGGTTGGCTTCCTTCCGAGGTCGCGCGATTCGTGCGGCCAAGGGAGCAGGTCAACGAAGCCCGGCAACGACCTTTAGGTCATGCCGGGCTTCGCCTCCGGCGGGTCTGGTCGCCCCGGCGCGGCCCCGCTACGATTCGCGCCATGCCAAACCACATCCGGGTTCTCCTCCTCCTGCCGTTTCTCCTCGCGACGGGCCTCGCCGCGCAGGACAAGGCCTTCACCCGCGCCGATACCCTCCGGGGCAGCAATACCCCCGAACGGGCATGGTGGGACGCCACGTTTTACGACCTTCACGTGCGGGTCAACCCGGCTGACAGCACGGTACGGGGCTGGAACGCCATCGGTTATCACATCACCGGCAAGCCGCGCGAGATGCAGGTGGACCTGCAGGTGCCCCTCGAGGTGGACAGCATCGTCCAGGGCGGACGCCAGGTCCGCTACCGCCGTGATGGGAACGTCCTTCTGCTGACAGTCGCCAAGGGGAAGGTCGGGACCAGCGGCAGCGTCACCGTCCACTACCACGGGCGGCCCAGGGCGGCCAAGAATCCCCCGTGGGACGGCGGACTCATCTGGTCCCGGGACCCCGACGGCGCGCCGTGGATCTCGACCGCCTGCCAGGGGCTCGGCGCGAGCGTCTGGTGGCCCACCAAGGACATCCAGTCGGACGAGCCCGACAGCCAGCGCATCGCGCTCACCGTGCCGGACTCGCTGCAGGCAGTGGCCAACGGGCGGCTCCGCGCGGTCCAGGCGGCGGACGCGGGATGGACCACCTACGAGTGGTTCGTGACCGAGCCCATCAACAACTACGACGTGGCGGCGTATATCGGCCGCTATGCGTCTTACACCGGCACCTTCGCGGGGGAGCGCGGAAACCTGACGCTCACCTTCTGGCCCCTCGCGAGCCACCTCGCGCGCGCGCGCGACCAGTGGCGCCAGGCCGAGCCGATGCTGCGCTGCTTCGAATCCTGGTTCGGAGCGTATCCCTGGTACCGGGACGGCTACCAGCTCGTCGAGGCCCCGCACCTGGGGATGGAGCATCAGAGCGCCGTCGCCTACGGCAATGCCTTCGGCAACGGGTACAAGGGAAAGGACCTGTCGGCGACCGGATGGGGCCTGACGTTCGACTTCATCGTGGTCCATGAGAGCGCTCACGAGTGGTTCGGCAACAGCATCACCGCCGAGGACGTGGCCGATAACTGGCTGCACGAGAGCTTCGCCAACTACTCCGAATCGCTCTTCCTCGAATGCCAGTACGGCAAGGCGGCCGGCGAGACCTACGTCCGCGGCACGCGCGCGCTGATCAAGAACGACGCGCCGATCGTGGGGACCTTCGGCGTCAACGCCGAAGGCTCGGGCGACAAGTACTACAAGGGCGGCAACACGCTGAACACGCTCCGCCAAGTGATCGGCAACGACAGCACCTGGCGCGCCATCCTGCGCGGGCTCGGCGAGCGTTTCGGTCACCAGATCGCGAGCGGTCGGGCGGTGGAACAGTTCTTCAGCCAGAAGGCCGGTATGGACCTGCAGCCGGTGTTCGACCAGTACCTCACCACCACGCGTGTCCCGGTGTTCGAGTACACGAGCGACGGGGGCACACTCAAGTACCGCTGGGGCAATGTGGTGCCCAAGTTCGCCATGCCGGTACGGGTCGTCGCCGAAACGGGCGATACCCTCGCCCTGACGCCCACCGCTGAGTGGCAGACCGCGGCCTTGCCGGCCGGTCCGCCGGGCGGCGTCCGGGTGGACGAGAATTACTACGTGGAGACCAAGCGACTCGACCCGGCCGTGCGTGCGGCGGCCTCGGCTACGACCGGCCAGTGATCCGGCCGGCCGAGCTGGAGCGGCTGCAGGGCCTCATCGCGGAGTCGGGGACGGACGGCTGGCTGCTGTTCGACTTCCGCGGCCGCAATCCCATCGCCTCGGCAGTGCTGGGCAGCGAGATCGTGGGGAGCCGGAGAGTCTTCGTCCTCATTCCCCGCGCTGGATCACCCGTCGCGCTGGTCCACGCGGTGGACGCCGAGCTCTGGCGCGGATGGCCGAGCCAATGGACCAAGCGGGTGTGGGTGAGGAGAGAAACGCTGGCCGAGGAGCTGGGTGCGCTGGTCCGAGGCAAGCGGCTCGCGGTGGACATCTCGCCCAACGGAGCGATCCCGTATCTCGACGGCGTGCCCGCCGGTGTCGCCGACTGGATCGGCTCGCTCGGCGCCACGCTGGTCCCGTCCGCCGACCTGGTGACCCGCTATTGCTCAATCTGGACGGCCGAGGACGTCGCATCGCACCGGCGCGCCGCAGCGGCCATCGCGGCGATCGCGCGGGAAGCGCTGACGCGAGCCGGCGCCGCCGCTGCCGGAGAGCATCCGATCCGCGAGCATGAGGTGGCGGTCTGGATCCGGGAGCGCTTCGACCGCGCCGGCCTGCTGACCGAGGGCAGCCCCAGCGTGAGCTGGGGTCCCAACGCGGCCCGCACCCACTACGAGCCGACGGCGGAGGAAAGCCGCCCCATCGTGCGGGGCGCGCTGCTGCTGCTCGACCTCTGGGCCAGGGAGCCGGGCGGGATCTACGCCGACCAGACGTGGATGGCGGCCATCGGCCCGCCCACTGAGCGGGATGCGGAGCTCTGGGGGGTCGTCCGCCGGGCCCGGGACGCGGCGCTGGACCTGCTGGCGGAGCGGGTGCGCAGCGGCACGCCGGTGCGCGGGGCCGAGGCCGACGCCGCGGCCAAGCGGGTGATCGCGGACGCCGGCCACCTGGAACACACCGTCTCCCGCACCGGCCACTCGATCGACCGGTACGGTATCCACGGCTTCGGCCCGCCGATCGACGACACCGAGACCTACGACGACCGCCTGCTGTTGCCAGGTGTGGGATTCTCGGTGGAGCCCGGCGTGTATCTGCCCGGTGTCGCGGGCGTGAGGAGCGAAGTGAACGTCGTCGTCGGCGACCGGGACATCCTGGTGACACCCGATGACTACCAGACGGCTTTGCTCGCCGTTTGACAGTCTTCCTGCAGGGTGCAACCGGCCCGGTCGTGTCTGGCGGCTACTCCGCAGCAACTCCCATGGCTGTAACCGCCAGCCACGCTGCGACATAGTCCAAAGATCCGCCTTCGGCTTCCTTCCGGCACGCACCCTGCCGGTGGCCTGCTAGGCCCCACGTTCCATCCGGCCTTCCGCACGATCTCCCCCGGCCACCGATCGGAGCAGCGACATGCGGCGTCCCTGGTTCGCCAAGAACCGGAAGGGTCAGGCGTTGATGGAGTATGTGCTCCTCATCGCCCTGGTCGCGACCTGCCTGGTGGCGATCCTGGGACTTACGCGGAAGGCGGCCAATGACGCCTATGCGAGGACCTCGGTCAAGCTCGGTCCGATGAGGGACGCCGGGTTCGGCAGCTCCGGAGGCTCCTGGCACCCCAGCGCCGACGGAGCGCCAACGCCGACACCCGCCGACTCCGCCGGTGGTGAGCCGTCCGATTCAAGCGGGGCGGTCTCCGCCTTTTCGGCCGGGATGCACTGAGGGAGACTTCAGCGGCCCGGTGGACTCCGGGGACGCACGCCGCAGCTCCTCGTCCCTCCGCTCCAGATCCTCGAACCGCCGGTCCAGGTCGCGGGCGTCGTTCAGTCCGGCCTCCGCAGCACCCAGCTGGTCCTCCAGCCGTCCCCGACTGGCCTCCAGATTTCGCTCAGCTTCTGTGACCGTGACATCGGTCTGCCGGCTTCGACCCCCGGGCCGGCTCTCGGGGGGCAGCGACGGTCCCCGGAATTCGAAATGCGCCGCCGGCAGCGGCCGGTCGCCCTTGGCGCCGGGGACCTGCCGGTAGAGTCCGCGCTCCAGAACCAGCCGGGCCAACCCGCCGGCGGGCTTCCAGACCCCCGCCTCGATATCGGGATAGCTGTCGGCGTGCTCCGGCCGGAGCCGGGCCTCGCGAATGAGCGCCTCGGGCATTGCCACATCCTCGAATGCAGGTGAATCGGGCGGCCGACGGGCCGCAGGCTACCGGTTCATCCTAACGGAGACGACTCCGGGTGCGGTGGGCAAGCCCACCGGGGTGGGGACGGGCGTCCACCCCAGGACGGCCCAGACAGGATGATGGTCGCTGGCGCCGTCGATGCGCCGGACGACGCCGGCGGCGGGACCCGGGTGCGCCGGCGTGAGGTGCCGGACGAAGATGTGGTCCCAGTTGAAGAACGACACCGTCGGGCCGACTCCCTCGGTGAGCCAGCGATATCCCGCCCGCCGCATCGTCAGACCGATCTCCTCGCCGTTGAAGTCTCCCGCGATCACCACCGGCCCTGGAAAGCTCGCCGCATCGCGGAGAATCGCCCGCGCCTGATCCTCCCGCTCGCTCGGCGTAATCTGGACCGGAGTCTCCAGGTGGACCGCGTAGGCCAGCACTGCCACCCCCCGGATTCGGAGCACCGCGGCGGTCGCGGTCCGGCGCTGACCCCGGGTCCGGCTCGGGTGCGGCAGAATCACCTTCCAGCTCCGCTCGATGGGCCAGCGACTCAGGATGGCGGGCCCGAACGGCTTCCCAGTGGTCGGGTGGATGGTGGCGGGATAGTACACGTAATCCAGGTGGAGCGAGCGGGCGATCCGGTCCACGCCCTGGTCGTCCATCTCCTGGAGCGCGATCAGGTCGGCGCCGGCGAGAGGGGGACGGCGGAGGAGCTCGGTCGCGCGCGAGATCTCGCGCGCGAAGCGGATGTTGAAGCTCACCACCCGGATCGGTCCGGCCCTCCGGACGGAGTCTGGGCCGGGCGCGTAATCCGCCGCGAACCGGGGCCCGGCCGGGTCCATCAGGTTGGAGGCCTGGGCGCAGCCGAGCGTTGCGGTGAGGGCAAGGGCCCCGGCCCACCGCGCGACCGTGCGCCGCCGGACCGCCCATCCACCGTTTAACTGCGGGACCGCTTGCTCACCCATAGGATGCTGGTATATTCGCATGCTTGTTAAATGACCGTATAAATAAGGGCCCCGCGTGACCAATTCCAGTCCCTCCGAACAGCCTCCCGACCAACCCCGCTGGCAGCGACGACCTGCTTCCCGACCCGGGGAGATCCTCGAGGCCGGCTTCGCCGTGTTCGCGGAGATGGGCTACGAGCGCGCCACCATCGCCGACGTCGCCCGCCGGGCCCGGGTAAGTCCGGGCCTGGTGGTCCACTACTTCGGGACCAAGGGCGAGCTCTTCGAGGCGGTGATCCATCACCGCTTCACCCGCTTCGTCGAAGGCGAAGAGGCGCTGCTCGCCGGTCACCGCGGCTCCTACCGCGACCTGCTGCACCAGCTGCTCGACCGCTACTGGGCCTTCATGTGGGCTCCGGGGAGCGTCGAGCTGGGGCTGGTGGTCAAGGCCGAGCGGGCCGCCTTTCCCGACTGCACCCGCACCCTTTTTCAGCAGCTGGGTCAGCGCTGGCGCCGGGTCATCGAGGGGGTACTCGAGGCCGGCGCCGGGCGAGGGGAGTTCCGGCTCTCCGGGGCGCACGCCGCCCGGGTCATCACCGCCATGCTGGTGGGCGTGGCGGAGGCGAGCCGGTGCTACGAGAGCTTCGAGTCCCGCTCCTCCTCGCCCGAAGAGCTGTGGGGCGCCATCACGGCGCTCCTCGATCACGGCCTCCTGGCCGTTCCGAGTTCCTCAGGAGAACCCACGTGAGTCCCGTTGAGTTTCGGCCGGCCCGAGGCCGGCTGCTGCATACGCTCGCCGTCCTGCTCGCCCCCCTGGCCGCGGCCGGGTGCCACGATAGCGGAGCCACCCCGTCGGCGCCGCCGCCCCCTGAAGTCGGGGTGGTGACGGTGGCGCCTCGTGCGCTTCCCCTGAGCTACGAGTTCGTCGGGGAGGTGCAGCCGATCAAGAGGGTCGAGGTGCGGGCCCGGGTGGACGGAGTGATCGAGCGCCGTCCGTTTACCGAGGGAGCCTTCGTGAAGGCCGGCGACGTTCTGTACCGGCTGGAGCGGATCCGGAGCGACGCCGCCTACCGGAACGCGTCCGCCCAGCTGGCGAATGCCCAGCGCACGCTGGAACGGCTCC
>DATCWW010000036.1:0-4928 GCA_036566145.1 Gemmatimonadales bacterium | reverse complement strand
CGCGGCCAGCCGGAGCCGAGGCGGGCTGAGCCGTCACCGACCCGCGGAGGCCGTCCGGCCGCCGGCCGGCGCCTCGCCGCGGTCCTCCGCGTGGTGCTTGATGGACTTGCCTTCCACCAGAAAGACCACGTCCTCTCCGATGTTGGTGGCCAGGTCGGCCACCCGCTCGAGATTCCGGCTCACCAGGAAGAGCTCCATGCCGGCCCCGATCATGTGCGGGTCTTCCATCATGTGCGTGAGAAGAATACGAAATACCGATCGGTGCAGCGCGTCCACCTTGTCGTCCCGGAGACAGACCTCGCGGCCGGCCGCCGCGTCCCCCCGAATGAAAGCCTCGAGGGCGTCGGAAAGCATGTCCCGGGCGAGCCGGGCCATCTCGATGATCTCGGGCTCGGGCGCGATCGGCCGGCTCTGCGTGAGCCGCTCCGCGCTCTGGGCGATGTTGACCGCGTGGTCGCCGACCCGCTCGAGATCGTTGGCGATCTTGAGGGCGGAGGTGAGCATCCGGAGATCCCGCGCCATCGGCTGCTGGAGGGCGAGAAGGTTGATGCACTGCTCCTCGATCTCGACCTCCATGCTGTCGATCACCCGGTCGCCCACGATGACCCGGTGGGCCTTGTCGGGGTCCCGCTCGAGCAGCGCCTCCACCGCGAGGCCGAGGGCGGCCTCCGCCTCGCCCGACATGGTGAGCAGCCGGACCTTCACGTGGCTCAGCTCGTCGTGAAAGTGCCGGTGGATATCCACGCTCATCCGAATCTCCCGGTGATGTAGGCCTCGGTGCGCTCCTGGGCCGGGGTGGTGAAGAGCCGCTCGGTCTCGCTGAACTCGACGAGCTCGCCCCGGTCGAAGAATCCGGTGTAATCCGAGACCCGCGCCGCCTGCTGCATGTTATGCGTGACGATCACGATGGTGTAGTCCCGCTTGAGCTCCACGATCAGCTCCTCGACCCGCTGGGTGGCGATCGGGTCGAGCGCGGAGCAAGGCTCGTCCATGAGCAGCACCTCGGGCTGGTTCCCCAGCGCCCGGGCGATGCAGAGCCGCTGCTGCTGGCCGCCCGAGAGCCCGGTCCCCGGCTCGTCGAGGCGGTCCTTCACCTCGTCCCAGAGGGCGGCCTGCCGGAGGCAGCGCTCCACCAGGTCGGGAAGGTCGCGGCGGGGCACCAGCCGGTTGAGCGCCGGCCCGAACGCCACGTTGTCGTAGATCGACCTGGGGAACGGGTTGGGGCGCTGGAAGACCATCCCCACCCGCTGCCGCAGCGTCACCAGATCGGTGGGCCCGAACACCGACCGCCCCTCGAGCAGGATGTCGCCGGTGTGGCGGGTGCCCGGAATCAGATCGTTGAGCCGATTGATGGACCGGAGGAAGGTGGACTTCCCGCACCCCGACGGCCCGATGATCGCGGTCACCGCCTTGCGCTCGAGGGCGAAGGTCAGGTTCCGCAGGATCTGCCGGCTCCCGTACCAGAACCCGAAGTCGCGCACGTCCACCGCCGGGCCGCCGCGCTCGGGCCTCTGCGCCTGGGGCGGGCGAGGGGCCAGGGTGGCCCGGGGGACGTTGGTCATGGGTCGCGGGCGCACGCTGGCGCTCATCCGAATCTCCCGGTGATGTAGGCCTCGGTCTGCTCGTTCCGGGGCGCGGTGAAGATCTGCCGGGTGGGGCCGCTCTCCACCATGGTGCCGAGGTAGAAGAAGGTCGTGGTATCGGACACCCGGGCCGCCTGCTGCATGTTGTGGGTGACGATGATGATGCTGAAGCTCTCCTTGAGCTCGAACAGCAGCTCCTCGATCCGCTGGGTGCCCTGGGGATCGAGTGACGCCGTGGGCTCGTCGAGCAGGACCACGTCCGGGCTCGGCGCGATGGTCCGGGCGATGCAGAGTCGCTGCTGCTGCCCGCCCGACAACGCCGTGGCGGCCGCGCGGAGGCGGTCCTTCACCTCGTCCCACAGGGCGGCCTGGCGGAGCGACCGCTCCACGATCGCGTCGGTGTCCGCCCGCGACAGCCGGCCGTGCACCCGCAGACCGGCGGCCACGTTGTCGTAAATCGACATCGTGGGGAACGGGGTGGGCCGCTGGAAGACCATGCCGACCCGCCGGCGCAGCTGGATCGCGCTCACCCTCGGCGCGTAGATATCCTCCCGGTCCAGCAGCACCCGCCCGGTGATCCACCCCTGCTCCGACAGCTCGTGCATCCGGTTCAGCGTGCGGAGAAACGTGGACTTGCCGCAGCCCGACGGGCCGATCAGGGCGTGCACCCGCCGAGGCGGAAAGGCGAGGCTCACGCCTTTCACCGCGGTGAACTTGCCGTACATCGCCGTCAGCTTGTCGGTCTCGACCCGGCCGCGCACTGCCGCCGAGGGCTCCGCCGCCGCCGGCGTCTCGGGCACGCGGGTGCGCAGGGCCGGCTCACCCATTGAGGGTGAACCGACGGCGGATGGCGAGGCGAGCCCCGACGCTGAGGACCAGGACGACGAGGATGAGGACGAGGGCGGCCGCCCAGGCGTTGCGGTGCCATTCCTCATAGGGACCGGTTGCATAGGTGAAGACCGTGAGCGGAAGGGACGCCATCGGCTGGTTGACATCGAAGCTCAGGTACTGGCTGCCCAGCGCGGTGAAGAGGAGCGGCGCGGTCTCGCCGGCGACGCGGGCGACCGCGAGCAGGCCGCCGGTCACGATGCCCGGGAGCGTGGTGCGGAGCACGATGGACAGACTGGTGCGCCAGCGGGAATAGCCCAGCGCCAGCGCCGCCTCGCGCAGCGAGTTGGGGACCAGCTTGATCATCTCCTCGGTGGTGCGGAGCACCATCGGGATCATCAGCATGGCCAGCGCCGCGCTCCCGGCCAGGGCGGAGAAGTGCTTCTGGGTCGCCACGATCCAGGCCCAGGCGAAGACCCCGACGACGATGGACGGGGTGCCGTTCATCACGTCGGCGACGAAGCGGGTGAGCCAGGTGAGGCGGCTGCCGGGAAACTCGGCGCAGTAGATCCCCGCGGCGATTCCGATGGGCAGCCCCATCAGGCCCGCGATGCCCACGATGAGCAGGGTGCCCACGATGGCGTGGGCCACGCCGCCGCCGGTCTCGCCGGCCGGCGCGGGGGTGCGGGTGAAGAAGTCGAGCGACAGGCTCCCCGCGCCCTTGGCCACGAGGTCGCCCAGGATGAAGAAGAGCGGCAGCAGCGCCGCGACGACCGCCAGCACCATGAGGGCCACCATCAGGTGGCTCACCGCGCGTCGGAGGATGCGCCGGTTCACAGGGCCCGGCTCCCGGCGCCGGACCCGCGGGCCACTCGCCAGATCAGGAGCCGCGCCCCCGCATTCACCACCACCGTCACCACGAAGAGCAGGAAGGCCACGTAGGCCAGCGCGGAGAGGTGGAGGTCGCCTACCGCTTCGGAAAACTCGTTCGCGATGGCCGCGGCCATGGTGTACCCCGGCGCGAAGAGCGAGCTCGCGATCTCGTGCCGGTTGCCGATGAGCATGGTCACCGCCATCGTCTCGCCCAGCGCCCGGCCCAAGCCGAGGATGATCGCTCCGATGATCCCCGAGCGGGCGTAGGGCAGGATGGTCGTGATGACCGCCTCCCACCGGGTGGCCCCGAGCGCGAGCGCCGCCTCGCGCTGAGTGTCGGGCACCGCCAGCAGCACCTCGCGGGAGACCGACATCACGTACGGCATGACCATGATGGCGAGGATGATCCCCGCGGCCAGCATCGATGGGCCGTAGATCGGACCCTGGAACAAGGGCAGGAACCCCAGGGTGTCCCGCAGCAAGGGGAAGACCGAGGTGCGGAGGAGCGGGATCAGCACGAAGATCCCCCAGAGGCCGTAGACCACGCTGGGGATCGCGGCGAGCAGCCCGATGAGGAAGGCGATCGGCTGCCGGACGGCCTTGGGGGCGAACTCGGTGAGGAAGATGGCGACGCCGAGCGAGAGCGGCACGGCGATGAGCAGCGCGATGAACGACGAGACCAGCGTCCCGAAGATCAGGGGATAGGCCCCGAACTCCTCGGCGACGGGATCCCAGGTGCTGCTGGTCAGGAAGTGGAGACCGAACCGGGAGACGGCCAGCTCGCTGCCGGTCCACAGCTCATAGACCAGGAAGCCGAGCAGCACCGGTACGGTCACCGCGCCCAGCGTGAGGAGGGCCCGGAAGACCCGGTCACCGTGGCTGGTACGCTCGAGCGGTGGCGGTGGCGGCGCCGACGGAAGCGGCGCCGTCTCCGCTGGGGTGACGGTGGCGGTCATGACCGGGAGTTTACCCCGCGCCCCGGTCCCCTCCGTCACGGCATTGTAACGGACACGTCACGGGCAAAGCGCTCTTACGCCCCCACCCGCTGCTGCAGCAGCTCGATCACCGGCACCGGCAGGGGTGCATAGTGCAGGTCCGCCGCCATCCGCTGGGCCTCGGGTTGGAGCATCCAGACCAGGAACTTCCGGATTGCGTCGCCCTTCGCGGCGTCGCGCGGCGTCTTCTGGACCAGGAGCCAGGTGAACGAGGCGATGGGGTACGTTTCCGCCCCCGGGGCGTTGGTGATCGATACCCGGAAGTCGGTGTCGGGCTTGAGATCGGCCGAGGCCGCGGCGGCGGTGACGCTCTTGAGCGAGGCCGCCACGTACTGGCCGGCCGCATTCTTCAGCGTCGCGTAGGGCAGGCCATTGCTGATGGCGTAGATCAGCTCGACGTAGCCCACCGCCCCCTCCGTCTGCTTGACCTGCTGGGTCACCCCTTCGTTCCCCTTGCCGCCCAGCCCGATCGGCCACTCGACCGAGGTGGCGCTCCCCACCTTGGACTTCCACTCGGAGGAGACCTTGGACAGGTAGTCGGTGAAGATGAAGGAGGTGCCCGAGCCGTCGGACCGGTGCACCACGATGATGTCGGCCGCAGGGAGCTTGACGCCGGGATTGAGGCCGGCGATTCGGGTGTCGTTCCACT
>DATCWW010000026.1:0-2193 GCA_036566145.1 Gemmatimonadales bacterium | reverse complement strand
CGCGTTGAGCCCCTGGCGCCACGCCAGCTCGGCGTCGTGGTTCGGGCCGGAGGCGCGGCCGGCCTGTTCCAGCGCGTCGAGCGCCGCGACGAAGGGTGCCCCACCCCGCCCGAGCCGGGCCGCGATGGCGCGGGTGTCCTCCGCGCGGAGACGGAGGGGATCGAGCCGGCCCCGGGGAAACCGCGACTCTTCGGCCGCCGACTCCAGCCCGGTGTTGACCAACCCGGTGATCCGCTCGGCGGCGGAGGCGAGCGCCTTTTCCCAGAGGGCGAGCCAGGCGACCCGGCTGAGCGATGTCATGGCCCCTTGCCGGTCGCCGGCGGCGGTGAAGCCCCGGGCGGCGCCGGCCAGATCGAAGACGCCGGTCACCAGCCGGAGGCGGATGTCGTCCAGCCGGAGACCGGCTCCGTCGGGCGGTTCGGGACCGGGGTCGGTGAGCCGCCCCAGGGAGGGCCCCAGCTCGGGAATCACCACGCCGCACCCTCGGCCGACAGCCGAGCCGGAGTACCGGTCCGCGCCTCGTAGCGGCGCACGAACTCGCTCAGCGCCTCGGGGGTGAAGTCCCCCCGGGGAATGCCGGTCACCACGATGGCGCGCTCGATCGTATCCGGGTCGCCTTCCACCTCCACCAGCGAGTCCATTTCGGGGTACCGCTCCAGCCTGACCGTGGCTTCCTCCACCCGGTAGATCTCCACGTCGCGCTCGATCAGGTGCACCGGCGCGTAGCCCAACGCGCCCAGGAGCCGCTCCGCCGCGCCGCGCTCGCTCCGCACCGCCAGCTCGATCTCCTGGCGCAGCTTGTATCCCTCGGGAGAGCGGCCGGTGGCCCCCTTCCAGGCGAGCACCGATTCGGTGCTGCCGTCGGGATGGTGATAGGTACGGATGCGGAGCACCTCGTCGCGAGCCTCGAGGTCGCCGGCCCGGTCGTACCGGCGGTCGGTCATCCTGCCGCGGAATCCGGGGATCGCGCCCGCGCGGCGAAGGCGGGCACGGAGCGCCTCGGGATCGGGGACCACCGCCTTGAGCTCGAGCTCCGCCAGCATGATCCCGAGCGGCTCAGCGGAAGATCGCGGCCACCACCTGCTCGGTGGCGGCGAGATCGGCGAACACCGCGTGCGGACCGCACGCGGCCAGGTCGCTCACCCCGTAGGAGCCGGTGGCGACCGCGATCGCGCGGGCGCCGATCGCCTCCCCGCAGTGGATGTCGGCGGGCGTGTCCCCGATGATCACCACCTCGCTGCCGGTGGGAATCCGGCCGAAGACGGCCGCCGCCCGGCGCGCGGCGATCTCGGGGAGATGCGGCCGGTGCGCCGCGTCCGAGCCGTACGCGCCGACGCGGAAGCGGGCCGGGTCGATGCCGCCGGAACGCAGCTTGAGCGCGGCGCCCCGCTCCAGATTTCCCGTGAGGAGGCCGAGCACCGCGCCGTCGTGCGCCTCGAGCCGGCCGAGCAGCTCGAGCACGCCGGGCATGAGCGTGGTGCGGGTGGTGGGCCGCTCCAGCTCCGCCTCGAGATGAGTCACATACGACCGGCAGAGCCGCTGGACCCGGGCCGATTCGCGCGGCTCCTCGTGCCCCGCGGCCTCGAGCAGCTCGGCCACGATCTGGGGATCGGTCTTGCCATCGAATCGGATCCGGTCGAAGGCATCGCTGCGTCCGACCTCCGCCGAGAGCGCGGCGACGAGGGCGCGGCGCCCGGCGCCCGCGGTGAGCAGGAGCGTGCCATCGATGTCGAAGAGCACGAGCTTGCGCATGGGGGTGCGGCGGAGCCTACCGGGTCTCCATCCGGCGCACGGCGACCAACCGGTCCCGGAGCGGTGCCGCGCGAGTTCCGGCACGCCAGCTTTCCGCGACCATGCCGCCGCAGGGGAGGGTCGAGTGGATGAGCCCGTCGCCTTCGGCGGCGAAGGCGACGTGGGTGATGCGCTCGGTGGACTCGCCCCGGAAGAAGAGGAGATCGCCGGCACGGATGTCGTCCGCCGCGACCGGCGCGCCGTGCTCGGCCTGGAGGGCGGCGTCCCGCGGCAACAGCACGCCGCGCGCCGCGAAGGTGGTCTGCACCACCCCGGAGCAATCCACGCCCCAGGGCGTCACCCCGCCCCACAGGTAGGGCGCCCCGGCGAAGCGCTCCATCGCCCATCGCTCGGGTGGGACCGCCGCCGCCTTCCGGCACACGTCGGCGGCGGTGGGCACCT
>DATCWW010000004.1:0-11213 GCA_036566145.1 Gemmatimonadales bacterium | reverse complement strand
ACCTGCCGGCGCCCCGCGGTCGCGAACGGCGAGCACGCGAATCGCGCCTGGCTCGCGCGGGCCCGCCTCGAGGGACTGCGATGAGCGCGGTGCGGATCCTCCGTGTCGCGGCCGGCGGCGACGGCGTGGGGCGGCTGGAGGACGGCAGGGCGGGCTTCGTGCCCCGGAGTGCGCCCGGCGATCTGGTCGAGCTCACCGGTCTCCGATCCCAGCGCCGCTTCGCCCGGGCGCGAGTGGCGCGGGTGCTGGAGCCGGGCCCCGACCGGATCGAGCCGCCGTGCCCCCACTACGTGGACGACGAGTGCGGCGGGTGCCAGCTGCAGCACCTGGCGGCGGGCGCGCAGCGGGAGGTGCGGCGCACGATCGTCGGCGACGCGCTCCGGCGGCTCGCTCGTCTGGACGTGTCCGACCCCGAGATCGAGCCGGCTTCCCGGGCCCTGGAGTACCGCACCAAGATCACGCTGCACGCGGACGCGCGAGCCGGCACCATCGGCCTGCATCCCTATGGCCGGGCCGAGCAGGTCTTCGATCTTCGGCGTTGCCTCATCACCGTAGCGGAGGTCAACCGCCTGTGGGCGGCGCTCCGTCCGCTGCGCCGCTTCTTTCCGCCTCGCCTGCAGACCCTCATGCTGCGCCTCGACCGGCGGGGGGAATGTCACGCTGTCTTTCAGTCCGCCTCGGGCACGCCGTGGTCGGAGGGCGCCACTCTCCGCGAGGCGCTCGTGGCCGAGGGCGTCGAGGCCACGATTTGGTGGCGAGAGGAGGGCGGCACGCCGCGGAATGTCGCGGGACCGGACGAGTCGTTCCCCGCCACCGTGTTCGAGCAGGTGCATCCCGAGATGGGCGACCGGGTCCGGGCCTTTGCCGTCGCGGCGCTGGGGTCGGCGGCCGACCGCCTGGTGTGGGACCTCTACGCCGGCATCGGCGAGACCACGGCCGCGCTGGCGAAGACCGGAGCCAGGGTCGAGAGCGTCGAATCCGACTCGCGCGCCGTCGCCGAGGCGGAAGCGCGGGGACCCGCGGCCCGACGACTGACCGGCCGGGTCGAGGACGTGCTCGGCCGGCTCACGGCGCCCGACCTCGTCGTCACCAATCCTCCCCGCGTCGGCATGGAGCCGCAGGTTCCCGCCGAGCTGGAGCGGCGGCGGCCGGAGCGGATCGTCTACATCTCCTGCGATCCCGCGACCCTGGCCCGGGACCTCTCGCGGCTGACCGGCTACCGGATCGGCGCGCTCCGCGCCTTCGACCTCTTCCCCCAGACGGCCCACGTGGAGACGGTCGCCGTCCTGGAGCGCGCGTCGTGAAGTACATCGTGACGGTGGCCGGACGAGAGATCGAGGTCGAGATCGCAGGCGACCAGGTGCGAGTGGGAGGGCGGAGCCTCTCCGCCGCCCTCCGCCGGGTACCCGGCACGCCGCTCCGCTACCTCCTCGTGGACGGCCGCCCTTCGACCCTGGTGATCGAGGGGAACGGGCGGGGGCAGTGGACGATCGGCGCGCGGGGCGAGCGCTGGGACGTGGAAGCGGTGGACGAGCGCACTCGCCACATCCAGAGCCTGACCGGCGCCGCGGCCGGCGACCGCGGTGCGGCGCCGCTGAAGGCGCCGATGCCCGGCCTGGTCGTTCGGGTGCTGGCCGAGCCGGGCCAGGGCGTCACCCGCGGCGCGGGGGTGGTGGTGCTGGAGGCCATGAAGATGGAGAACGAGCTCAAGGCGCCGGCCGACGCCAGGGTGAAGACCGTGCGGGTCCGGGCCGGCGAGGCGGTCGAGAAGGGCCAGGTGCTGGTGGAGTTCGAGTAGCGTGCCGACCGCGGTGGCGCTCGAGGTGCTCGAGGGAGTCCACAGTCCGGAGCTCGGCAACCAGCGCGACGTGCTGGTGTATGTCCCTCCCTCGTATCATCGGAGCGACCGGTCGTATCCGGTGCTCTACATGCAGGACGGGCAGAACCTGTTCGATCCCAGCACCAGCTACGCCGGCGAATGGGGCGTCGGCCGTGCGATGAACTCTGCCGCGCGGCGGGGACTGGAGGCGATCGTGGTCGGCGTGCCCAACATGGGCGCCGACCGGCTGGACGAGTACTCGCCCTATGTGGACGCGGAAGCGGGCGGCGGCGGCAAAGGCGAGGCCTACGCCGCCTTCCTGGCCCGGACGCTCAAGCCGATCGTGGACCAGCGGTTCCGGACTCGGTCCGCGCGCGAGACCACGGTGGTTGCCGGCTCGTCCATGGGCGGGCTCATCAGCCTGGTCACCCTCCTCCGCCATCCCGACACCTTCGGCGCGGCCGGACTGCTCAGCCCATCGCTGTGGTTCGCCGGCCGCGCTATCTTCTCCGAGGTCGAGCGGTCGCCGCTCGTACCCGCCAGGATCTATCTCGACATCGGTGTCCAGGAAGGCCCCAAGCACGTGGGCAACGCCCGCCGGATGCGCGATCTCCTCCTGAGCAAGGGCTACCGCCTCGGCCCCGATCTCCGCTGGCTCGAGTCCCGCAGCGGGCGGCACGACGAGCGCTCCTGGGGCCGGCGGTTCGCCCGGGCGCTCCCATTCCTACTCGGCATGTTCTGAGACCCGTGAACGTCGAACACCACCGGTGGCACAGCCCCGCGCTCGAGCGTGACATGAGCCTGCTGGTCTTCGGACATGGCGGCGCCCGCGTGCTGGCGTTTCCCACCTCGCTCGGCACCTGCTCGGAGTGGCCCGACCGGCGGATGCACGAGGTCCTCGGCGAGCACATCCACCAGGGCTGGATCCAGCTCTTCTGCCTGGACCAGGTGCACTCGGAGAGCTGGTACGGCGACCACCTGCATCCCGGCGCCCGGGCGTGGCGCCACCTGCAGTACGACCGCTACCTGCTGGACGAGGTGCTCCCGTTCACCGCGTGGAAGAACCCCGATCCGTATCTCATCACCACCGGGGCGAGCTTCGGCGCGTACCACGCGGTCTGCTTCGGCTTCCGCCATCCGCACCGGGTCAACCGGATCATCGGCATGAGCGGGCTCTACGACATGAAGCGGCTCACCGGCGGCTACTCGGACGCCAACGTCTATGCCGCCAACCCGCAGGACTTCATCCGGCACGAGCACGACCCGGCCCGGCTGGACGCGCTCCGGCGGCAGGACATCATTCTCGCCATCGGCCGGGACGACCCGGCCTGCGAGGACAACCGCGCCCTGTCGACCGCGCTCTGGGACAAGGGGATCGGTAACGCGCTCCGGATCTGGGATGGGTGGGCTCACGACTGGCCGTACTGGGAGCAGATGATCCGGCAGTACATCGCGGGGCACGACTGACCACCGCCACGGGAAGGATTCGGTAGCTATGCCTAAACGCATCGGTCTCATCGTCGGCCGGGAGTGGTCGTTTCCCCCGGCGTTTCTGGAGGAGGTCCGCCGCCGCGACGCCGGGGTCGAGGCCGAGTTCGTCAGGGTCGGCGCTCCGGGCATGAACGACGTGCCGCCGTACGACGTCATCATCGACCGGATCTCCCACGAGGTCCCCTTCTACCGCACCTATCTCAAGCAGGCGGTGGTGCAGGGGGTCAGCGTGATCAACAACCCCTTCATGTGGACCGCCGACGACAAGTTCTTCGGCGCGGCGCTCGCGTCGAAGCTGGGGGTGGCGAGCCCCAAGACGCTGGCCCTGCCCAACAAGGCGTACATCCCGGGCATCGTGCCCGACGAGAGCCTCAGGAACCTGGTCTATCCGCTGGACTGGGCCGGCATCGTCGAGCACATCGGGTTGCCCTGCATCCTCAAGGACGCCCACGGCGGTGGGTGGAAAGAGGTCTACGTCTGCCACACGCTGGACGAGCTGATCCACCATTACGACAACTCCGGCCTGCTCACGATGGTGGTCCAGGAGTTCATCCGCTGGGATCAGTTCGTCCGCTGCCTCTGCATCGGCCAGGAGGAGATCCTGCCGATGAAGTACGACCCGCGGGAGCGGCGGTACCTGGTGGAGCACGCCCATCTCTCGCCCGAGGTCGGGTCCCGGGTCGTCCAGGACGCGCGGACGCTGGTCCGGGCGCTGGGATACGACATGAACTCGATCGAGTTCGCCATCCGCGACGGCATTCCCTACGCCATCGACTTCATGAACCCGGCCCCCGACATGGACATCAATTCGCTCACCCCGCACTACTTCGAGTGGGTGGTGGGCCGGATGGCGGACCTGGCGACCAAGCTGGCGCTCGAGCCCCGGCCGCAGGCGAAGGAGATGCGGTGGCACGCCCTCTTCGGCGGCGACGTGGGCGGCAGCAGGCCGGCCGCTCCGGCACCCCCGGCGATGCCTCGGCGGCCGGCGGCGGGACATCCGGCGTGATCGCCACCTCGGCCGACGCCGTCGCCGCCTACCACGACCTCCTGACCGGGGATGTCGCGGCGGAGACGCAGGCGCAGCTGGAATCGCAGCTGCGGGGCCGGGGCCTGTATTTCGGAGACCGTCCGCTCTGCACCGTGGTGCGGCCCCGGCTCATGAGTCCGGCGCAGCACCGCGCGCTCCAGACCGGGGTGGCCCGGATCGCGCGGGCGTTCGGGCAGGCCCACCAGGCGGCGATGGCCGACCCGGCCGTCCGGGCCCAGTTCGGGCTCGAGCCCTGGGAGGAGCGGCTCATCAGCGCCGATCCCGGCTTCGCCGAGCCGAGCCCGACCTCCCGGCTCGACGCGTTCTTCCTCGACGACGGGACCCTGCGCTTCACCGAGTACAACGCCGAAACCCCGGCGGGCGCGGGTTACAACGACGCCCTCTCGACCGTGTTCTACGGGCTGCCGGTGATGCGGCGGTTCCTTCGCCGCTTCGACGTGCGTCCGCTGCCCGCGCGCCACGGCGTGCTCCGGGTGCTGCTCGACGCCTACGAGCAGTGGGGAGGCCGCCGGTCCCCGCCGGCCGTGGCCATCCTCGACTGGAGCGATGTCCCCACCTACAGCGAGTTCCTCCTGTTCCGCGACTATTTCCGGGAGCAGGGCGTGGCGTGCACCATCGCCGACCCCCGCGAGGTGGAGTATCGGGACGGCCGGCTCCGGGCGGGCTCGTTCGAGATCACCCTGATCTACAAGCGGGTCCTGCTGAGCGAGCTGGTGAGCCGGGAGGGCGAGGACAACCCCGTGCTCCGGGCGGTGCGGGACGGCGCCGTCTGCATGGTGAACCCGATCCGCTGCAAGCTGCTCCACAAGAAGACCAGCCTGGCGGTCCTGAGCGACGAGCGGAACGCGGGACTCTTCAGCGACGACGACCGCGCCGCCATCGCCGCCTACATTCCCTGGACCCGCCGGATGGAGGAGCGCCGCACCGTCTTCCGGGGAGCCCAGGTGGATCTGGTCCCCTTCGCGCTCCGCTCACGCGACGGTCTCGTGCTCAAGCCGAGCGACGACTACGGCGGCGCGGGGATCGTGCTGGGGTGGGAGGTGGACGACTCGGCCTGGGAGGCGGCGGTGCGAACGGCGCTCGCCCGGCCTTACATCGTGCAGGAGCGGATCGTCCTGCCGTCGGAGCCCTATCCCAGCGTGGTGGACGGGCAGGTGGAAATCCGGGATCGCATGTTCGACACGGCCCCGTTCGTCGCCCACGGCGAGTCGGTGGACGGCTGCCTGACCCGCCTCTCGACGGCGGCGCTGCTCAACGTCACCGCGGGTGGGGGCTCGACCGTCCCTACCTTCGTGGTGGAGCCGCGGTAACTCTCAGCGAGACCCTCATGAAAGCGCCATCCCTCACCCTCGGTATCGAGGAAGAGTACCAGATCATCGATCCGGAGACGCGGGAGCTCCGCTCCTACATCACCGAGATCCTGAGCGGCGACCATCTCGTGCTCGGTGAGGTGAAGCCGGAGCTGCATCAGTCGATGGTCGAGATCGGCACCAAGGTCTGCTCCACCCCGGCCGAAGTGCGGGCCGAGCTGGTGCGCCTGCGGCGACACGTCATGGAGCTGGCGGGCAAGAAGGGCCTGGTGATCGCGGCCGCGGGCACCCATCCGTTCTCCTCCTGGCTCACCCAGGAGATCACCCCCCTCGAGCGCTACATGGGCGTGCGCCAGGACCTCGCCGACCTGGCCCAGCAGCTCCTGATCTTCGGCACCCACGTGCACATCGGGATCGAGGACCGCGACTTCCTCATCGACGCGATGAACGTGGCCCGGTACTTCGTCCCCCACGTGCTCACGCTGTCCACCAGCTCGCCGTTCTGGATGGGCCGGGAGACGGGATTGAAGTCGTACCGGAGCATCATCTTCCGCAACTTCCCGCGGACCGGCATCCCGCCGGTTCTCGAGTCCGGCACCGCCTACGCGGCGCTGGTGGACACGCTGGTCCGCACGGGCTGTGTCCCCAACGCCAGCAAGATCTGGTGGGACGTCCGGCCCAACCACAGCTATCCCACGCTCGAATTCAGGGTGTGCGACGTGTGCACCCGGGTGGACGAGGCGGTTTGCGTCGCCGCGATCCTGCAGGCGATCGTCGCCAAGCTGTGGAAGCTCCGGCGGGACAACATGACCTTCCGGGTTTACCCGACCGCCCTTATCGAGGAGAACAAGTGGCGGGCGGTCCGCTACGGGCTCGACGGCCGCCTCGTGGATCTGGGGAAGGACCAGGAGCTGCCGGCGCGGACGCTGGTTCGCGAATTGCTGGAGTGGTTCGTGGACGACGTCCTCGACGAGCTCGGGAGCCGGAAGGAAGTGGAATACGCCTTCACCATCCTGGAGCAGGGTACCAGCGCGGACCGGCAGATCGCCCGGTTCCGGGAAACCGGCGATCTCAAGGCGGTGGTGGACAGCCTGATCGTCGAGACCGCGGACGGTGTGGTAGATTCGGTGGAACCGGTGCCCGCGGCCCGGCGTTGACTCCACAACGCCCGCGCCGCCCTCAACCCGGACTGGACATGCCGACGCGACCGATCATCGGAGTGCCCACTCAGACACTGGAAGAGATCCCGGGCGAGCTGCCGCGCTGCTGGGTGATGAGCCAGCAGTACGTGCGCGTCCTGGTGGCGGCGGGAGCCGTTCCCTGGATCATTCCGCTCCTCCGGGACGACCGGGACACCCTCCGCGCGATCTACGACCGGCTCGACGGCATCTTCCTCCCTGGCGGGGTGGATCTCCATCCAGGGGCGTACCAGGAGGAGCCAACTCCGCTCTGCGGGCGCACCGATCCCGACCGCGACGAGACCGAGCTCACCCTCACCCGCTGGGCGATGGAGGACCACAAGCCGGTCCTCGCCGTCTGCCGCGGTGTACAGGTCCTCAACGTCGCTGCCGGCGGCACGGTGCATCAGGATCTGGCGACCCAGGTACCCGGGTCCATCAAGCACGACTATTTCCCGAGCCAGGGACCTTACACCCGCGACCTCCTGGTGCACGACGTCCGGATAGCCCCCGACACCCGGCTCGGCCGCCTGCTCCAGACCCCGACCATCCGGGTCAACAGCATGCACCACCAGGGGATCAAGCGCCTGGCCGAGGGCCTCCGCCCCAACGCCTACGCGCCGGACGGGTTGATCGAGGGGGTGGAGTCGCCCAACGGGCACTTTCTCCTCGGGGTCCAATGGCACCCGGAGGCACTGGCCGAGCGCGACCCGGCGATGCGGAAGCTGTTCGCGGCGTTTGTGGAGGAAGCGGCGAGGTAGAGCAGCCGAGGGCAAGGCAAAGCCGAAGGGGGAAAGGGGAAGGGCAACGCGAGGGACTTCTCGCGAGGTCTCTTCCCCTTTCCCCCTTCGCCCTGCGCCGAAGTGTGCGGACACGCCGGACACCGGGGCGGAGGGCCACTCTGGCGTGCCCCCGACGCGAGCCGTTACTTGGAGCAACACTGAACTCAGGGACACCATGACCCTCGGCGCGGGCTTTCTCGATCAGGTGGACCGGGCGTTCGACCGCGCGGCCAGGTTCACCGTGCACGACCCCACCCTGCTCACCAACATCAAGGCCTGCAAGAATCTGTTCTACACCAGCTTTCCCATTAAGCGGGACGACGGCCGGATCGAGGTGATGCACGCGTGGCGAGCGGAGCACAGCCATCACAAGCTCCCCTGCAAGGGCGGCATCCGCTACGCCGAGACGGTGGACGCCGAAGAGGTGCAGGCGCTGGCCGCCCTGATGACCTACAAGTGCGCGCTGGTGGACGTCCCCTTCGGCGGGGCCAAGGGCGGAATCCGGATCGATCCTCGGCGCTACTCGGTCGGCGAGCTGGAGCGGATCACCCGTCGCTACGTCTTCGAGCTGGTGCGGAAGAACTTCATCGGCCCTGGCCTCGATGTCCCCGCGCCCGACGTGGGCACCGGCTCGCGGGAGATGGCGTGGATCGCCGACACCTATACCCAGCTCCGACCGGGCGAGCTCGACGCGCTCGCCTGCGTCACCGCCAAGCCGGTGAGCGCCGGCGGAATCCGGGGCCGGACCGAGGCCACGGGGCGGGGCGTCTTCTTCGGTGCGCGCGAGGTCTGCCGGGTGTCGGAGGACATGAAGGCGCTGGGGCTGAGCCCGGGGATCGACGGCAAGCGGGTGGTGGTTCAGGGCCTGGGGAACGTGGGCTATTTCGCCGCCAAGTTCTTTCAGGATGCCGGCGCGATCCTGGTAGGGCTGGCCGAATACGAGGGCGCGGTCGCCAACCCGGACGGACTGGACCTGGAGAAAGTGATGGCGCACCGGCGGGAGCGGGGCACTCTGCTCGGCGCGCCCGGTGCGAGAGATCTCGCCCGGCGGGAAGACGCACTCGAGCTGGACTGCGACCTCCTGGTCCCCGCGGCCATGGAGCGCGTGATCACGGCCGACAACGCCCCCAGGGTCAAGGCGCGCATCGTGGTCGAGGGGGCGAACGGCCCCACCACCCTCGAGGCCGACGAGATCCTGGCCCGGCAGGGGGTCATGGTGATCCCCGATGCCTACGTCAACGCCGGCGGCGTCACCGTCTCCTACTTCGAGTGGGTCAAGAACCTGGGGCACGTCCGATTCGGGCGGATGCAGAAGCGGTACGAAGAGGGGGCCTACACCCGCCTGCTGCAGACGGTCGAAGGGGTGACCAGCCGCCGGTTCACCCCCGAGGAGATCGAACGGGTCACCCAGGGCCCGAGCGAGGAGGATCTGGTGCGCTCCGGCCTGGAAGAGACCATGATCGGGGCCTACCATCCGATCCGGGAGACCTGGAAGCAGCATCGTGGCGAGGTCGATCTCCGCACCGCCGCCATGATCGTGGCCATCGACAAGGTGGCGCAGAGCTACGCGCAGCTGGGGATATTTCCGTAAGTCGATGGGGGGAAAGGCGAAGGGGAAGGGGGCTCGGGAGACGCCTGTCGCGAGCTCCCTTCCCCCGTCCGCCCTGGCCTTTTCCCTCCCTTGACCCACCCGCTCCAAACCCGCTATCTTGTGAGTCTGTCCCGGTTTGGACCCTGATTTAAGCCCAGAGGCAGCAGAGCGAATGAAGACCTTTACCGCCACGCCGGACGACATCAGCCACGACTGGCACGTCGTGGATGCCGCCGGAGTGCCGCTCGGCCGTTTGGCCAGTGTCGTGGCCCAGCTCATCCGCGGCAAGCACAAGCCCACCTATACCCCCCACATGGACGGGGGTGATTTCGTGGTGGTGGTGAATGCCGCCAAGGTCCGCCTGAGCGGCCGCAAGCTCGACAACAAGAAGTACTTCTCCCACACCGGCTACATGGGCCACGAGCGGATGACCGCCGCGCGCGATCTGCTGGCCAAGCATCCCGACCGCGTCATCGAGAAGGCGGTCTTCGGCATGCTGCCCAAGACCTCGCTGGCGCGGCAGAAGCTCCGGGGCAAGCTCAAGGTGTACGCCGGCGCGGAGCATCCGCACGTGGCGCAGCAGCCCAAGCCGTTCTCCGTCACTCCGTCCAAGGTGAGCGCATGACCGCCGCCCCCGAATTCCGTTGGCAGGCGGTCGGCCGCCGGAAGACCAGTGTCGCCCGGGTGTACCTGACGCCGGGTACCGGCAAGTGGGACATCAACGGCCGCACCCTGGGCGATTACTTCCCCCGTTCCTCGCTGGTGCAGCACATCCAGCAGTCGTTCACCGCCACCGATACGCTGGGCGCCTTCGACGTGCGGGCCCACGTGAACGGTGGCGGCCAGGCGGGGCAGGCGGGCGCGCTGCGCCTCGCCATCGCGCGGGCGCTGGTGGGAGCCGATGGCCAGCACCGGACCAAGCTCCGCGCCTCGGGACTGCTGACGCGTGACCCCCGTGCGGTCGAGCGGAAGAAGCCGGGCCGGCCGGGCGCGCGGAAGCGGTTCCAGTTCAGCAAGCGCTAAGGCGCAGAGACGCAGGGTCGCGGGGACGCAGGCTTCTGCGACCCTGCGCCTCTGCGACCGAGCGTCCCAGCGCCATCTCTCACACCGGCGGATCCAATTCCGGGTGCCCTACGGGGTCGGAAGCGGAGATGAACCCGGTGGACGATCAACCACCCGGATCGGAAGGACTTCAGCACACGCATGGCACAGCCCCAACTGCAGGACCTGCTCGAGGCCGGCGTTCATTTCGGCCATCAGACCCGCCGCTGGAACCCGAAGATGCGCCGGTTCATCTTCGCCGAGCGTTCCGGCATCTACATCATCGACCTCCAGAAGACGCTGCGACAGATCCAGAAGGCCCAGGAGCTGCTCAGCAGCGTGGTGCTCAAGGGCGACGGCGTCCTCTTCGTCTGCACCAAGAAGCAGCTCAAGGCCATCGTGCAGGCCGAGGCCCAGACCTGCAACGCGTTCTACGTCACCGAGCGCTGGCTCGGCGGCATGCTCACCAATTTCCAGACCCTGAAGAAGCAGATTCGGCGGCTCCGGGAGCTGGAGCAGGGCGCGGCCGACGGCGACTTCGAGAACTACACCAAGAAGGAAAAGCTCCTCTTCGAGCGCGAGCGGGTGAAGCTCTCCCGCAACCTCGAGGGCATCAAGCAGATGGGCCGCCTGCCGGGCGCGCTCTTCATCGTGGATGCCAAGAAGGAAAAGATCGCCGTGGCGGAGGCCAACAAGCTCGGCATCCCGGTGGTCGCCATCGTGGACACCAACGCCGACCCCGACGTCATCACCGTGCCGGTCCCCGGCAACGACGACGCCATCCGTTCGGTCTCCCTCATCACGGCGGCCCTGGCCGACGTGATCAAGGAGGCCCGGGCCCAGATGCCGATGCGCGAGGTGGCCGAGGACCTCGAGGCCGAGACCTATAGCACCGACGCCGGCTCCGAGGGCGACGCCGACGCCGACCGGAAGCGCCGCCGGCCCCGGCGCAA
>DATCWW010000002.1:0-2091 GCA_036566145.1 Gemmatimonadales bacterium | reverse complement strand
GCCCTGGCGGCGCCGGGTCTGCCGGTCGTTGCCGGAGGGCGCAGCGCGGGCGCCCGGGTGGCCTGCCGTACGGCGGAGGAGCTCGGGGCCCACGCGGGGCTCGCGCTGAGCTTCCCGCTGCACCCGCCCGGCAAACCGGAGAAATCACGCCAGGACGAGCTGCTCGGGGCAGGCGTGCCCGTTCTGGTGGTCCAGGGAGGCAACGACCCGTTCGGACGCCCGGCCGAGTTCCCGCCCGGGGAACACGAGATCGCCGAGGTTCCGTACGGCGACCACGGATTCGCCGTGCCCAAGAGGGCCCCGCTGACCCAGGAGCAGGCACTGGACATCCTCACCACCGCGGTGACCGAGTGGCTTGAACGGCTCGCGCGGCGGCTGTGACACGGCCCTCCTCCGCCGCCGGGGCGTGTAGGCCCCGGGAATGCCGGGTCGGCGGGCGCTGTTATTGCGGACAACAGTTCCCGTAGGGACAAAGCCGCACGCCGAGAGGGAAGTCGCATGGGTTCGACCATCTGCCCGCGTCGCTCGAACGCCGCTGATCTGCAGTGGACGGTCCTGCACGCGGCGAAGACCGGTGCCGAGCGTGCCCCGGCCGGGCATGATCGACAGCCCGTGTCGAAGGATGGTCGACTATTCTCCGAGGCGAGCGGGTCCGGACTCGGTCCCGTCACATCGTTGGAGGAGGTGGGTCCGGTCACTGGGACCGACACAGGGACCGACGACGGCCGCGCGGAGGAGACCGCCGCCGAGCGCAACGCGCGCTTCGAGCGGGACGCTCTCGGTTTCCTCGACCAGATGTACTCCGCGGCCCTGCGCATGACGCGGAACCCTGCCGATGCCGAAGACCTGGTCCAGGAAACGTACGCGAAGGCGTACGGCTCCTTCCATCAGTTCCGTGAGGGGACCAACCTCAAGGCGTGGATGTACCGCATCCTCACCAACACCTTCATCAACTCGTACCGCAAGAAGCAGCGTGAACCGCAGCGCAGTGGCGCCGAGGAGATCGAGGACTGGCAGCTCGCGCGCGCCGAGTCGCACATGTCGACCGGTCTGCGCTCCGCGGAGTCGCAGGCGCTCGACCACCTGCCGGACTCCGATGTGAAGGCCGCCCTCCAGTCGATCCCCGAAGAGTTCCGCATCGCCGTGTATCTCGCCGATGTAGAGGGCTTCGCCTATAAGGAGATCGCGGACATCATGGGGACACCCATCGGTACGGTGATGTCCCGGCTGCACAGGGGCCGCCGCCAGTTGCGCGGCATGCTGGAGGATTACGCGCGTGAGCGCGGGCTCGTCCCGGCCGGTGCCGGTGAGCCGGACGATACGAAAGGGTCGGCCTCATGAGCTGCGGAGAGCCGCACGAGACGGACTGCTCAGAGGTTCTCGACCATCTCTACGAGTTTCTCGACCACGAGATGCCCGAGGGCGACTGCACCAAGTTCGAGGTGCACTTCGAGGAGTGTTCCCCGTGCCTGGAGAAGTACGGCCTGGAGCAGGCCGTCAAAAAACTGGTGAAACGCTGCTGCGGTCATGACGACGTACCGAGCGATCTGCGGTCGAAGGTCATGGGCCGGATCGAGCTGATCCGCTCGGGCCAGGCCGTCCCCGACCAGGACGTGGCGCTGAGCGACGCCGAACGGCCCACCGCGGCGTCGGAATAACAGCGGCTGGAAAGCCGCACCGGACCGCGCGCCCGCCCGAGCGCTTTCACCCGAATGTGCTAATCGGGCTCGTTGACGCTCGACCGCTCGCCCGAATCGCTAGCCTGGCGCCTTCATTGTCCAGGCTGGGGGCGGGCGGTACGGGTGAGGAGCACTCCGGGAGCGGCGCGCGTCTGCATTCTCGGCGCGGCGGTCGGCGCCGTGCTCTGCGCCGCACCGGCGCTCACCACCGGAGCGGCGGTGCCCTGGGGCACCGTCGGCCTTCTCGCCGGGCTCTACCTCGCCTGCGAGCTGCCAGGACGCTGCCGCCTGGTCGGCGGCTCCGTGCCCGTGAGTGCCGGATCGTTCTTTCCGCTGCTGCTCGCCGCCGCCTTCCTGCTGCCCCCGGCCGCCGCCGCTCTGGTCGCGGTCCCCGGCTCGCTGGCAGGCAGGG
>DATCWW010000570.1:0-4910 GCA_036566145.1 Gemmatimonadales bacterium | reverse complement strand
GCCACGGCGATGGTGCACCGCCACGGCCGCCGCCCCAGCCTCGCGGCCTGCTACACCACCGCCGCGACCGGCGCGCTCCTCATCGTGGCCGCCGCGCTGCGCCACGCGCTCCCCCTTCTGTTCGCGGGCACCTTCCTGCTGGGCGGCTCCACGGCGGCGAGCTACCAGGCACGCTACGCGGCGGTGGACCTGGCCCCCGCAGCACTGCGGGGGCGGCACCTGGCGCTCATCGTCTGGGGGACGACCGTCGGCGCCGTCATCGGACCGGCACTCGCCGCCCCGGCGGGCACCCTGCTCGCCGGGCATGGCATCCCGACTCTGGCGGGCCCGTTTCTCTTCGCTTCCCTGCTCTTCATCCTCGCCGCATTTGTCCTCCTCGCTCTGCTGCGCCCCGACCCCGCGGTGGTAGCGCGCCGGACGCTGGCGGCGACCGGGCCGGGCGCCGTCCCGCCGAAAGGCGCCGGTCTCCGGGAGGCGGCACGGATGGTCGGCGCCGAGCCGGCTGCCCGGCTCGGGGTGATCAGTATGGCCCTGGGCCACGTGGTGATGGTCGGCGTGATGACCATGACCCCGGTGCACATCCGCGCCGCCGGCCACGACGCGGCGCACACGCTCGACATCGTCGGACTGGTGCTCAGCGCACACGTAGCCGGGATGTTCGCGCTGGCGCCGGTCTTCGGCTGGCTCACCGACCGGCTGGGTCGGCGGGCGGTGATCGCGGTGGGTATCGCCCTGCTGCTTACGGCCTGTGCCGTGGCCGGCACCGCGGGGCAGGAGCCGCGCCGGCTCGCGACCGGGCTTCTCATCCTCGGCCTGGGATGGTCGGCCACCCTGGTGTCGGGATCGACCCTGCTGAGCGATGCGATTCCGATGGAACGGCGGGCGTCGGCCCAGGGCTTTGCCGACCTGGCGATGGGCCTGGCCGGCGCCTCCGCCGGGGCCCTGTCGGGCGTGGTAGTGGGGACGTGGAGCTATCCTGCGCTCACTCTGATGGCCGCGCTCGCGACGGTGCCGCTGATCGTGGCACTGGTGCCGGCCCCGCGGTGGAGTGCCTAACCGCGGCCCGCGACGAGCATGTATGTGCCGAGCAGGAGCAGCATGCATGCGACCGCGCGGCGAAACGCGGGGCGAGGCAGCCTGGCCAGCACTCGGGTGCCGACCACCGTACCGGCTGAGACTCCCACCGTGGCCAACAGCAGCAGCGGCCAGAGCTTCGTGATGGGTATCCAGCGCGTGGCGAGATAGACCGGCAGCCGGGCCAGGTCCACGATGAGACCGATGGCGGTCGCGGTCGCGACGTAGGACTCTTTGGGCACGTCGAAGCCCAGCATGGCGGCCGACCGAATCCCGCCCTGGTTCCCTACCAGGCCGCCAAGGGCACCCGACAGCAGTCCCGCCACCCACGCAACGCGACGTCCCGGTCCGGCGCGTTGGATCCAGCCGGTGAGCTCGGATACTCCGGCGAGGATCAGCACCAGCCCGAACACCACCACGAGCCCCCGGCTGGGGATGCGGGAATGCAGCAGGGCCCCGGCGAGCCCGCCGATCGCACTGGCGAGGCCGAACCGGAGAAGGACCTCGCGGTGCACGTGGCGGCGGAGGAGCCAGAGCCGCTGTGCCGTCCCGACGAAGTGCGGAATGGCGACGGCCCCCACCGCCACGTCGATCCCCACCCGCGCGGCGAGCACCGGGGTCAGGAGGCTGCCGATGCCGAAGCCGGTCACGGCCGCGATGCCGCCGGCGAGGACGGCGGCCGCGGCCAGGAGGACGACCAGGAGCATGGGCGGAACGTTAGCGGACACGCGGCCCTGTCGCCCTCCCTCAACCCTCTGCAGATTCCCCCCATCCCGAAACAACCCGCAGGCTGCACCGCACCCCTGGAGGGCATCATGGCCCGTCCGCGTGGCATCGCCTACCCTGCCCTCATCCTGGGGCCGCTCCTCCTGGCGGCCTTGGTGATCACCCGGGTGACCCGGACCGGCGCGGGGCAGACGCACACCTACTACATCGCCGCGGATGAGGTGGTGTGGGACTACGCCCCCAGCGGCCGGGACCAGGTCACCGGGCAGCCGTTCGACGCGGTGGCGCGGCAGTTCGCCGAGCCGGGGCCGGGATCGATCGGCCACGTGGCGCGGAAGTCACTGTATCGGGAGTACACCGACAGCACCTTCAAGACGCTCAAGCCTCGTCCGGCCGATTTGGAGTACCTCGGCTTCCTTGGGCCACTGCTCCGCGCCTCGGTGGGTGACACCATCCGGATCGTATTCAAGAATCAGACACGTTTCCCGGCCAGCGTCCACCCGCACGGGGTCTTCTACAACAAGGACTCGGAGGGCGCCCCCTACGCGGACGGCAGCTCCGGCGCCGACAAGGCCGACGACGGAGTGCCGCCGGGCGGCACCCACCTCTACGTCTGGCCGGTGCCCGAGCGGGCAGGCCCTACCGAGCACGAGGGCAACTCGGCGTTCTGGATGTACCACTCGCATGTACATGAGACCGCGGATGTGAACGCCGGGCTCACCGGCGCCATGATCATCACTCGTCGCGGCGGCGCGCGCCCGGACGGGACGCCGAGCGACGCAGACCGCGAGATCGTCATCGCTTTCGCCGAGGTGGACGAGAACGAGAGTCCCTATCTGATGGAGAATCTGAAGGCGTACGCGAAGCAGCCTGACTCGGTGAAGGTGGATACTATCTTCGGCGCGGCCCAGGTCCGGCAGTATGGGCAGTACAACTTCAAGGAGACCCTGAACGGCTACTTCTACGGCAACCTCCCGATGCCGACCATTCGCGTTGGCGAGCGCGTCCGCTGGTACATCATGGCCTCGACCAACTTCGAGATGCACGCCCCGCACTGGCACGGGAACGTGGTCGAGTTGCACCGGATGCGGACCGACGTCGCCAGCATCACGCCGATGGAGATGGTGGTCGCCGACATGGTGCCGGACAATCCGGGTGTGTGGCTCTTCCACTGCCACCTGGGGAGCCATCTGCTGATGGGGATGCAGGGGAGGTACGAGGTGAAGCCGGAGGTGGTGGCGGCCAAGTAGGGGGTTACTCCTTTATCCCCCCCATCAACCCATCCCGCACACTCAACCAGAGGAACTGCACCCACGTCCTGGTCGGATCGTAGCGCCGGACGGTGCGGACGGTGCGAAGGTCCTTGCCATCCTCGCCGGGGTTGCGGCTTCGGACCACGAAGGCGTTGGCCACGAACTTCTTGAGCGCCCGGCCGACCGAGCCGATCGGCCCGCCGCCTTCGCCGGTCGGGTTCACCGAAAAATCGTGGTAGCGGGGCGTGATCACCGTGGTCGCTACGCCGCCGCGAGCGGTCTGCTCGATGGTGACACTGTCGATCTGCCCCTCGTCGAACTCGAAAGCCTCGTTGATGGAGAGGAACCGGTTGAAGGCCGCGGCCGGCATCCTGCCCATACTGGCGGAGAGCCGGTAGCGGAAGTCGTCCGCGTCGAGGGGGACCTCGGCCTCGGCGACGAGCCGGCCTTTGCCCATCACCCTGGCTTGGGCTTCGATCCGGAGCGGCATGCCGCTCGAGGGAACATGCAGATACGTCACCCGGCCGCGCACCGCCTCGAAGGTCGCGCGGCCGGGTTGCTCCGTCCCCGGCTTGCGCTCGCGGTAGGTAATGGTGGCCCCGCGGACGACCAGGGTATCGATCCGAAGCGCCGAAGCCGGATCCTTCGCCACCTGCTGCGGGGTGCGATGCCGACGAGGCGGCGCGTGCGGGATGCGCCGGTCGGTGAGCACGTCGAGCTGCGCCCCGTCCAGCTCCAGCACTCGAGCCCCGATGTCGCCGGTGGCCAGGAAGGCCCGGTAGGCCACCCCGCGGCCGCGCAGGCTGTCCGCCTCGAAGCGGATCCGATCACGCCGCACCCGGACCCGACGCACCCATTCGTCCTCCGGGATCTCGGGCTCGTGCCGTACCCGCAGCAGGCGGAGCGTGGAGTCGGCGAAGTCCGCCGCGACTCCGGCCACAGTGATCCGGGTGTTGGAGTCCGGCCGAAGCACGAAGCCGTCGGCCGCTAGCGTCGCCCGCGCCGCGGTGAGCCGCTTCCCCCGCTCCTCGGTCGCGGCCGGGTCGAACACGACGTCGGTTGCCTCGAACCGCGCCTTTTCCATCACCACGGAGCTGCCGCCGTCGGACCCGGGGCGGCGCAGCACGAAGCGGAGCGCCGGGAGCGACACCCGGGCGATCCGCACCGACGAGAGCCCGAGCGAGCGGGGCAGCTCCGCCAGCGCCTCATCTCTGGCGGTATCGGCGCGCTCGCGGGCGGTGTCGGGGGAGACCAGGGTGATGCTGGTCGAGACCCGGTCGCACCCCAGCTCCCGCGCCACGAAGGTCCGCCGGAAGAGGAGCCGGAGCCCGTCCACCCCGGTCACCCGGCAGCCATGCGACCCCCATTGAAGCAGCGGCAGCGGCTCGGCCCGGCGGCGGTTCCTGGCGGTGTCGGTGACCACCACCGCTGAGTCGAAGGCGAGTGTGCCGTCGAAGGGAAGGAAGGTCACGTCGCCCACCATGAGCCGGTAGACGCCGCCGGTCCGATGGTCCACCTCGGCCGCGGCCCAGCGGCCCAGCCGGTCCTCGACGCTCCGGTCCCAGACCCGGACGCCGACGACGGCCACTACCACAGCCACCACCACACAGCCGACGAGCGCGGTCCAGCGATTGATCCGGGGGAGCCTCAAGGCCACAGCCAGGCCGCTCCGCGCACCCCGCTGGAGTCGCCGTGGCGATTGAGGACCACCCGCGTGAGCACGGCGTCGGAGAAGACGTACCGCGGGAGCAGCGCGGCGACCGCGTCCGGAAGGCCGGGAAGGTTGGACATCCCGCCGCCCAGCACGATGACGCCCGGGTCGAGCAGGTTGATCACGCTCGCGAGGCCGCGGGCGAG
>DATCWW010000560.1:0-9623 GCA_036566145.1 Gemmatimonadales bacterium | reverse complement strand
GCCACGGGGGACGGCGGCGCCAGCAGTTTGGGGAGCAGCTCGGCGGACGTGAGCGCCTCGGCCGCCGCGGCCGAGGGAGACGCGAGCAGCAGCTCCCCTCGAGCCGCCGCGTATTCGTGATGGGCCTGCTGCAGGGCCAGGATACCGGGCGAGCTGAGATAGGTCACCCCGCTCAGGTCCAGGGTGACCAGACGGCGCCCCTCGCGCAAGAGCGCCTCGAGCGCTTCGCCCAACTGCAGTGCCGCCTCGCCGTCCAGGCGTCCGGCGAGGTGGGCTACGGCGGCGGTGCTTTCCCGCGCGATCGTGATGTTCATTGGAGGCCAACTATACCGGACGCCTGCCGCGGATTCAACGCGGTACGTATAATTCCGGCGCTCGCCGGACCCGAACTCATCCTGAACGAGGCCGGATGTTCTATCACTGGCTCGCGCCGCTCGGCAAGTCCTACATCATTTTCAATCTGTTCAACTACATCAGCTTTCGGGCGGCGGGCGCGACGGTGACGGCGCTGGTCCTGGCGTTCCTCGTGGGTCCCCCGGTGATTCGACGGCTGCGGGCGCGGAAGGTGGGCCAGGTGATTCGCGCCGAGGGCCCGGCGAGCCATCAGGGCAAGCGCGGCACGCCCACCATGGGCGGCCTGATCATCCTCTTCTGCACCATCGTTCCCACGCTGCTCTGGGCCCCGGTCACCAACCGGTTCGTGGTCGTGGCCATGCTCTCGATTCTCTGGATGGGGTGCATCGGATTCCTGGACGACTACCTCAAGATCGTGCAGGGGAAGTCCCGCGGCCTCGTGGCCAAGTGGAAGCTCGCGGGCCAGGTGAGCTTCGGTATCCTGCTCGGGCTCTTTCTCACTTTCAACCCGGTCGTCCCCTCCGAGAGCATCCCGTCCACCGCGACGACCTTGCCGTTCTTCAAGTACCTGGTGATCAACTTCGCACCCTGGCTGTACGTCCTGTTCGTCACCGTGGTCATCACCGGCAGCAGCAATGCGGTCAACCTGACGGACGGTCTCGACGGGCTCGCCACCGGCCTGGCCGGGATCGCGGCGGCCGCCTTCGCCGGGTTCGCCTACCTGTTCGGGCGAGTCGATGCCACGACCTACCTGAACCTGTTCTACCTGCCCGGGGCGGGCGAGCTCGCGATCTTCTGCGCGGCGCTCATGGGTGCGACGATCGGCTTTCTCTGGTTCAACGCCCACCCGGCGCAGGTGTTCATGGGCGACACCGGAAGCCTCGCCATCGGCGGGGCGCTCGGCACGGTGGCGATTCTGCTCAAGGCGGAGTTCCTGCTCCTCCTGATCGGCGGAGTCTTCGCCGCCGAGGCGATCTCGGTGCTGATCCAGACCGGTACCTACAAGTGGTACAAGCGCACCCGTGGCCGGGAGTACGCCGACGCCCACCGGGTATTCCGGATGGCGCCGCTCCATCACCATTTCGAGAAGCTGGGCTGGGCGGAGACCACCGTGGTGACCCGGTTCTACATCCTCGGGCTCTTCTGCGCGCTGGTGGCGCTCGGCACGCTGAAGGTGCGCTGAGGTGACCGGCATTCGGCTGCTGGACACCTGGCGGGCGGAGGGTCGGGAGGTCGCGGTGGTGGGACTGGGGAAGAGCGGGGTGGCGGCCACGCTCCTGCTCCGCGACCACGGGCTTCCGGTGTACGCCTCGGACACCGGGACCGGCGGCGCGTACATCACGTGGGCCGATACGCTCCGCGCCGCCGGCGCCGAGGTCCACCTCGGCGGCCATGACCT
Source organism: Gemmatimonadales bacterium (assembly GCA_036566145.1). Taxonomy (GTDB): domain Bacteria; phylum Gemmatimonadota; class Gemmatimonadetes; order Gemmatimonadales; family GWC2-71-9; genus CAVVWJ01. Next base: position 7,870 of record DATCWW010000560.1, on the reverse strand, counting down.
CGATCGGATCGGCCGGGCGGCCGCGGTCGTGGTGGCGCCCGGGGTACCGCCCGAGGTGCCGCCGCTCGCGGTGGCCCGCAGCGCCGGGGTGGCGATCTATGCCGAGGTGGATCTGGGCTTCCTGGCCCTCCGGGGCACGCGGTGCATCGGGATCACCGGGACCAACGGCAAGACCACGACGACCTCGATGGTCGCCCACGTGCTCGCCGCGGCAGGCCTCCGCGCCGAGTCGGCCGGCAACATCGGCCGGCCGCTCTGTGACGTGGCGCGCTCGCCGGACCAGCCCGAGTGGCTCGCGCTGGAGCTCTCCAGCTTCCAGCTCCACGACGCCCCGCATCTCAAGCCGGCGGTGGGCGTGCTGACCAACCTCGCTCCCAATCATCTGGACCGGTACGCCTCCTTGGAGGAGTACTACGGCGACAAGGCGCTGCTCTTCCGGAACGCCGAGGCCGGCTCACGCTGGGTCACCAACGCCGACGACCCCGCCGTGGAGGAGATGACACGCTCCATCGCCGGCACCCGGCACCGCTTCAGCCTGACCGGGCCCGCTGACGGGTGGTACGACCGGGCGGCCGACCGGCTCATGCTGGGGGACACGCCGCTCATGCCCCGCCGGGAGCTGCCGCTCCTGGGCGATCACAACGTCGCCAACGCGCTCGCGGCTGCCCTCGCCGCACGGGAGGCCGGTTGCGCGCCGAGCGCGATCGCCGCGGGGCTCCGGACGTTCCGAGCGATCCCCCACCGGGTCGAGCCGATCCGCGAGGTGGACGGAGTGCTCTGGATCAACGACTCGAAGTCCACCAACATCACCTCGACCGAGGTCGCCGTCGCGGCGGTGGACCGCCCGTTCGTCCTCCTGCTTGGCGGCCGCCACAAGGGCGAGCCGTACACCCGCCTCGCGGGCCCGCTTCGAGGCCGCTGCCGGGCGGTGGTGGCCTACGGCGAGGCCGGCCCGCTGGTGGTGCAGGACCTCGGGTCGAGCCTCACGGTGGTTCCGGCCGGCTCGTTCGACGAAGTCATCGCCACCGCCCGGAGGCTGGCGCGCCCCGCCGACGCGGTGCTGCTGAGCCCCGCCTGTTCCAGCTACGACATGTTCAAGAACTATGAGGAGCGCGGGGAGCGGTTCCGACGCGCGGTGGAGGCGATGTGACCGCCCGGGCCGTCCGCCATCCGGGCGAGCTTCGCTGGGAGACCCGGCTCCTGGGCACGGTCACCGCGGTGCTCGTCGCCTTCGGCATCGCGGCCACGTACGGGGCCGCCAGCCTGGTCACGGTGCGGGGCGAGAACGTGGGCCCGGAGTTCGCGCTGCGCCAGCTCTCCGGGGCCGCGATCGGCGGCGCGCTGCTGCTGCTCGCCTCCCGGCAGGATTACTGGCGCTGGCGCCAGCTCGCCTGGCCCATTCTCCTCGGAACGCTGGTGCTTCTCGCCATTCCGCTGCTGCCGTTCACCCACACCATCGCGCCCTCGATCAACGGCGCCCGGCGGTGGGTGGACATCGGGCCGCTCAACTTCCAGCCCTCCGAGGTCGCGCGCCTGGCGGTGGTCATCTGGTGCGCCATGCTGGCGTCGAAGAAGGGCGACCAGGTGCGCGAGTTCAAGAAAGGCGTGCTCCCCTTCATCTGCATCCTGGGGCTGGTCTCCCTCCTCATCCTGCTCGAGCCCAATCTCTCGATGGCGACGCTGGTGGCGCTCCTGGGCGGGCTGGTGCTCTTCGCCTCCGGCGCGCGCATCGGGCATTTCATCCTGCTCGCGGGATGCGGCGTCATCCTGGTCTTCCATCAGATCCGCGATGCCCAGTACCGACTCGCCCGCCTCCTCACTTTCCTGAACCCGGGCGACGCCACCACCGAGGCCGGGTTTCAGATCCATCAGTCGCTGGTGGGGATCGGCTCGGGCGGGTTCTTCGGTACCGGCTTCGGCATGGGGCAGCAGAAGCTCGGCTACCTGCCATACGCGTATTCCGATTTCCTCTTCAGCACCATCGGCGAGGAGTGGGGTTTCATCGGGGTATTCGCGGTGGTCTTCCTCTTCGCCCTGTTCTGCTGGCTCGGCTTCCGTATCGCCCGCACCGCGTCCGATCCGTTCGGGCAGTATCTGGCGGTGGGGCTCACCGCCACGATCGGGCTCACCGCGTTCATGCACATGGCGGTGTCGCTCGGCCTGATGCCGACCACGGGGCTCACGCTGCCGTTCATGTCCTATGGCCGCTCCAGCCAGGTGATCTCGCTGTTGGGCACCGGAATCCTGATCAACATCGGACGCCTGCGCGGCCGCGCGAGAGCCGCGCCGGCGGGACCGAAGGGATGACCCGCCCCGCTGCGTCGCAGCGGAAGGTGGTGCTCATCGCCGGCGGCGGCACCGGCGGCCATCTCATGCCGGCGCTGGCGATCGCCTCGGCACTCGAACAGGAGGCACCGGGCCTGGAGCCGGTCCTGGTGGGGGCCGTGCGCGGGGTCGAGGCGACGCTGCTGCCGGCCCGGGACTTCCGGTACGTCCTTCTGCCATCGGAGCCGATCTACCGGCGGACCTGGTGGAAGAACGCGCGCTGGCCGCTGCTCGCGGGCGAGCTGATCCGACGGGTGGACCAGCTGTTTCGCGTGGAGCGGCCGGCGGCGGTCTTGGGAACAGGCGGGTACGCCTCGGCACCGGTGGTCTGGTGGGCCGCCCGGCGGGGCATTCCGACCGCGATCCAGGAGCAGAACGCCTATCCCGGTCTCGCCACCCGATGGCTGAGCCGCCGGGTCCGCCACGTGTACCTCGGGCTGCCGGAAGCGAGGGGTCTGCTCCGCTTCGGCCGGGCGACCGAGGTCTTCGAGACGGGCAATCCCATCACTCCGCCTACACCCGAGCGCCGGACCGCCGCCAGGCTGGAGTTCGGCCTCGACGGCAGCCGCCCGGTGGTCCTGGTAACCGGCGGCAGTCAGGGCGCGCTCGCGCTCAACCGGGCCGTTGCCGGCTGGCTCGACCGGGGCGGTCCGGGCGACGCCGACCTGCTCTGGGTCACCGGCCGGGCGACGCACGAGGAGTTCGCCCGGTATCACCGTCCGCCGGCCGTTCGGGTGGTGGACTTTCTCGACCCTATGGCCGACGGCTACGCGGTCGCCGACCTGGTGGTGAGCCGGGCCGGCATGATCACCGTGGCGGAGCTCTGTGCGTGGGGGCTGCCGAGCATTCTGGTGCCGCTGCCGACGGCGGCGGCGGATCATCAGACCCACAACGCCCGGGTGCTGGCGGAGGCGGGGGCGGCGCGACTGCTGCTGCAGTCGGCGCTCACGCCGGAGATCCTGGCGCAAAGCGTGACAGAGTTACTGCATGAAGGGAGCGCGAGGGAGGCGATGGCGGCGCGAGCGAAAGCGCGAGGCAGGCCCCACGCCGCTCGAGACATAGTGTCGCGTTTATTGACACTGATCGGATGAGTCGCGGTCTTTCAGAACTTGCAGCAACTACTTACATTAGCAAAATCCATCATGGACCTGTTTACCCCCGCAGATAGACGTCCTGTGCATTTCGTCGGCATCGGCGGCGCGGGGATGAGTGCCCTGGCGCTGATCGCCTGCCGGCGCGGCGTGGCGGTGAGCGGGTGCGACGCGGACCCATCGGGCGCCGCCGACCTCGCCGCCATGGGGGTCGCTGTTCACCGTGGCCACGACCCGGCCCACCTGGCCGACGCCCGGGCGGTGGTCGTCACCGCCGCCGTGCCGGCCAACCATCCGGAGCTGGCGCGGGCGCGGGAGATCGGAATCCCGGTCGTCCCACGAAAGGTCGCCCTGGCCGAGCTCATCGGCGGAGCCTCCTCGGTCGCGATCGCGGGGACCCACGGGAAGACCACCACGACGGTGATGACCACCGAGGCGCTCGCGGCCGCGGGGCGGCATCCCACCGGGATCGCCGGCGGCCGGGTCGCGAGCTGGGGCGGCAACGCCCGGATCGACGGCGATGAGCTGTTCGTCGTCGAGGCCGACGAGTACGACCAGGCGTTCCTGACGCTGCATCCCACGGTCGCCGTGGTGAACAACGTCGAGCCCGACCACCTCGAGTGCTACGGCTCGGAGGCCGCCCTGGAGGGCGCGTTCGCGGAGTTCGCCGGACGGGCCCGGGTGGCGTTCTTCGGCGCGGACGACCCAGGGGCGCAGCGGGTCGCGAGCCGCCTCGGCGGGAGGGCGCGGCGCTTCGGCTTCTCGGCCGACGCCGACGTGCGCATCGACGGGGTGACCCAGCATGCCGGCGGGACCGAGGCGCGGGTGCGCTGGCGCGACGGCCCGGAAGTGACGCTGCGCCTGGTGGTGCCGGGCGTCCACAATCTGCGGAACGCGGTGGCCGCCCTGGCGGCGGTCGAAGCGATGGGCGGAGCAGTGGAGCCCGCCGCCGCGGCGCTGGCGGAGTTTCGCGGCGTCGGCCGGCGCTTCGAGCGCCTGGGGGAGCACAGGGGAGTGGCGGTGGTTGACGACTACGCGCACCACCCCTCCGAGCTCGAGGCCACGCTGTCGGCCGCGCGGCAGGCCTTCCCCGGTCGTCGCGTCGTCGCAGTCTTCCAGCCTCATCTCTACTCCCGGACCGCGGCGCACGGGGAGGCGATGGGCCAGGCGCTGGCGGCGGCCGATCTGGTCTTCGTCACCGAGATCTATGCGGCCCGAGAGCAGCCGATGGAGGGCGTGAGTGGGCGGCGGGTAGCGGACGCCGCGGCGAAGGCCGGGGCCGACGTCCGGTTCGAGGCGGCGCGCGCCGAGGTGGGCCGCCATGTCTACGAGTCGCTCCGGCCGGGCGACGTGGTGCTCACGCTCGGGGCGGGCGACATCACCCGCGTGGCGCCCGAGCTGGTCCGCTGGCTGAGCGCCGCCTGAAGCCCGGCTGGACGCTGCTCGGCGGGGCCTCGGTCATCGCGGCGCTTTGGTTCGGAGCGCCGGCGGCCCTGCGGCACGTCGAGTTCTTCCGGGTTCGACGGGTCGAGCTGCAGGGACTGCAGTATCTTGATGCGGCGAAGGTGATCGCGGCGGCGCGACTCTCGCCGACGGCAAGCGTGTTCGACGACCCCGACGCGATCGCGCGGCGGGTTCGCGCGCTGCCGGGCGTGCGGGATGCGCGGGTGGGCCGTCGGTTGCCGGGTACGCTGCGTATCCGGTTGGACGAGGCCGAGCCGGTCGCGCTCACTCCGAAGGGCGATCGGCTGGCGATGGTGGATGCCCGGGGCGTCGTGCTCCCGTTCGATCCGCTGGCCTCCGCGCCGAATCTGCCGGTGCTGATCGGCGGGGGCGCGATGGTCGCAGGTGCGCTGGCGCGAGCCCGTGACTACGATCCGGGGCTGTTCGCCCGGATCGACGCCGCGTGGCGGGTGGGCCCGGACGTGGTGTTCGAGGTGGCGGGACGATGGCTCTGGTTCGATCCCCAGCTCACGGCGGAGGACATTCGAGCGGTGACGGCGGTGGAGCAGACGCTCGCCCGGCAGGGGCGGCAGTTCGCGGAGCTGGACGGCCGATTCGCGGGCCAGGTCGTCGTCCGCCGGGTCCGGGCGTGAGCGCACAGCCGCAGCGGCTGGTCTCGGCGCTGGATCTCGGCTCCACCAAGGTGGTCGCGCTCATCGCCGAAGTCACCGGCGATCCCCGGGACGTCGGGGCCAGGATCCTGGGCCTGGGGGTCGAGCGAAGCCCGGGCATCCGGCGGGGCGTCGTCCGCGACATCGAGGAGACCACCCGCGCCATTGACAAGGCGATGAAGGGCGCGCAGCGGATGGCCGGGGTCGAGGTGGGCTCGCTCTACTGCGGCATCGCGGGCGAGCACGTCGCCGGCCGGAGCTCGCACGGCATGGTTTCCGTCACCGGAGACGAGATCCGCACCAGCGACGTGGCGCGGGTGAACGACATGGCGAGCAACATCAGCTTCGGGCGGGACCACGAGCTGCTGCACGCCATCCCGCAGGACTATCTGATCGACCAGCAGGGCGGCATCAACGAGCCGATCGGCATGACCGGCTCGCGGCTCGAGGCCGAGGTGTATCTGGTCACGGTCCTCTCGAGCGTGCTGCAGAACCTGAAGAAGTGCGTCGAGCGGGCCGGGTATCACGTGGCCGAGTTCGTGCTCGAGCCGCTCGCGGCGTCGCTCGCGGTGCTCACGCCGGACGAGATCGAGCTGGGCTGCGCGATCGTGGAGCTGGGGGGCGGATCCACCAACGTGTCGATCTTCCACAACGGGAAGATCCGCCACACCGCCTCGTTGCTGTGCGCCGGCGGGCACGTGACCGCCGACATCGTGCACGGCCTCCAGGTCACGCAGCACGATGCCGAGCGGCTCAAGGAGCGCTACGGCGCAGGCTTCGAGCCGCTGGTGCCGGAGAGCGACGTGATCGAGCTGCCCAGCACGCCGGGCCAGGGCGCGCGCAACGCGCAGCGGCGGGTGCTGGCGCACATCATGCACATGCGGCTCCAGGAAGTGCTGGAGTACGCGCTCGACGAAGTGACGCGCGCAGGCTATCATCAGCGCTTACCCGCTGGCGTCGTTCTCACGGGCGGCGGCGCGCAGACTCCGGGCATCGTGGAGCTGGCGCGCGAGGTCTTCGCAATGCCCGCCCGCATCGGAGTGCCGGGGCAGCGTCTGCGCGGTCTGGCCGACAGCGTCGAGTCGCCGCGGATGGCAGTCCCCTCCGGCCTGGTCCTCTACGGGGCCCGGCAGGTGGCGATGAGCGGGGGCTTCGGGACGGGAGCCCGCAAGTCTCCAGCGGTCGAGAAGGTGCTCGCTCCAGTGAAGCGATGGCTCCAGGACTTCTTCTGAGTCGGGCCGGGGGAACCAACCATGATCTTTGAGCTGGAAGAGAGCGGCGTACAGACCGCACGGATGAAGGTCGTCGGCGTCGGCGGGGGCGGCGGCAACGCCGTCAACCGGATGATCGAGGACCAGCTCGGCGGCGTCGAGTTCATCTCGGTGAACACCGACGCCCAGGCGCTCTCGATGTCCAAGTCGGACATCAAGATCCAGATCGGGCGCAAGCTGACCCGCGGCCTCGGGGCCGGGGCGCGGCCCGAGATCGGCCGGCAGGCCATCGAGGAAAACCGCGACGAGGTGGCCGCGGCGGTGCAGGGCGCCGACATGGTCTTCGTGACCTGCGGCATGGGCGGGGGCACCGGGACCGGCGCGGCGCCGGTGGTGGCCCAGATGGCCCGCGAGTCCGGCGCCCTCACGGTCGGCATCGTGACCAAGCCTTTCCTCTTCGAGGGGCGTCGCCGGATGAAGCAGGCGGAGATCGGGATCACCGAGCTGCGCAAGAACGTGGACACCATGATCGTGGTGCCCAACGAGCGACTGCTCGCCGTGGTGGGAAAGGGCATTCCCTTCCAGGACGCGCTCAAGAAGGCCGATGAGGTCCTGCTCCACGCCACCCAGGGCATCGCCAGCCTGATCACCAGCACCGGGATCATCAACGTGGACTTCGCCGACGTCCGCACCGTGATGCAGAACGGCGGCGCCGCCCTGATGGGCACCGGGATTGGGCGCGGCGACAACCGCGCCCTCGAGGCCGCTCAGCAGGCCATCTCCAGCCCGCTGCTCGACAGCGTCTCCATCGCCGGCGCCACCGGTGTGCTCATCAACATCATCGGCGGCGACGACCTGACCCTGGGCGAGACCACCCAGATCAACGACATCATCCACGACGCGGTGGGCGACGAGGCCGAGATCATCTTCGGCGCCGGCAACGACGCGGCCATGCACGGCGAGGTCAGGGTCACCGTCATCGCCACCGGGTTCGATCGGGCCGTCACCGGCGAACCGCCGGTCGTGGCGCGCCCGGCGGCGGCGGGGCCGGGGGTCCTCAACTTCCCCGCGCCGCGCCAGCGTCCCTCCGCGCCGGTGCCGCAGCCGCCCGGCGCCCACCCGCAGGCGC
>DATCWW010000553.1:0-4952 GCA_036566145.1 Gemmatimonadales bacterium | reverse complement strand
CCCTGCGCCGCTGGTCTTGATCGCCAATGATCAGGAATGGTCGGCCCGGTCGCTCGAGAGCATCCTCGGGCCGCACGGGTACAGCGTGGTGCGTGCCTACACGGGGCAGCAGGCGCTGGAGCGGGCCAGGACGTCGCTCCCCGACCTGATCATTCTGGACGCCCAGATGCCGGATATGCACGGGTTCGATGTGTGCCGGGCCCTGCGCGGCGACCCCCGGTTCGGGTCGACCACCCCCATCGTCATCACCACCTCCGGCCCCTCCGGACGCACGCAGCGCCTCGAGGCCTATCGGGCGGGCGCCTGGGAGTTCCTCGGGCAGCCGCTCGATGGGGAAGCGCTCCTGCTCAAGCTCGACACGTTTCTCCGCTGCAAGCAGCAGGTGGACATCCTGCGGGAAGAGAATCTCCTCGACCCGGGGACCGGGCTGTACAACATGCGCGGCCTCACCCGCCGGGCGAAGGAGATCGGATCGGAGGCGTTCCGCCGGCGGGAGCCGGTCGCGTGCGTGGTGATCGCCCCCGATACCGAAGTCGAAGAGCCCACCGAGCCGACGGACGAAGAGACCCTTCGCCTCACTGACCAGATCGGCATCCTGCTGCGGCAGACCGGGCGTGCCTCCGACGCCATCGGACGGCTGGGCCTTTCCGAATTCGGCGTGATCGCCCCGGGCACCGGCCCGGAGGCGGCCCTTCGCATGGTCCGGCGTCTAAACGAGGCGATCGAAGGCTCGCCCTTGCCGGTGCGCGGCGGGGAGCGGTCCGTTCGGGTCCGTGCGGGGTACTGCGCCGTGCCCGATTTCGCCGAGTCCTCCATGGACGCCTCCGAGCTCCTCCTCCGCGCGACCACCGCGCTCCGGGATCTCAAGCGCGAAGGGCCCGAAGGCGAGCGGGTCCGGGCATTCGACCAGGTCACAGTCCGGTACCCCACCTGATCCAGCGTAACTCCTACAGCCACACCGATCTATGTTGCGACGCCACGGCGGAGAACTGTAGCGTCACCCCATCACCTGCTTGACACCTGCCGCACATTGTTGTAAAAACTTTACGCTCCAGACAGCTTAGAGGTCGATTCGTTGCCTTCGCGCATCTCCGTGGCGGCATCCTGCCCCGGGTCTGCTTCCGCGTGTCCCCGATTCCTGGAGTCCTGATGGCCAACGTCCTCTCCCAGTCCGACCAGGCGGGCGCTCCGACGCCGGAGCCTCCTCGTGATCCGTTGTCGATCCCGAGCGAGGTCAAGGCCAGCATCCGGGTTCTGGTGGTGGATGACGAGCGGACGCTGCGGGAAAGCTGCGCCAGCGTGCTCCAGATGGACGGCTACAATGTGACCGTCATCGGCCGCGGCGAGGAAGCGATCGAGACGGTCAAGCGGCGCAAGTTCGACATCATTCTGGTGGATCTGTACATGTCCCAGATCTCCGGATTGGAGATTCTGCAGGCCGCCCTGGGAGCGCAGAAGGACACCATCGTGGTGGTGATGACCGGCAACCCCAGCGTCACCAGCAGCATCGAGGCGCTGCGGGCCGGTGCCTGGGACTACCTCCCGAAGCCGTTCTCCGCCACGCATCTGCAGGTCCTCATCGGCCGCGCCTCGCACGCGGTGATGATGTCGCGCGAAGCGCAGGATCTCCGCGTCCAGCTGATGAAGCAGCACGGCCACAGCGACAAGATCGCCCTGATCGGGATCTCGCCACTCTTCCGCAAGGCCGTGGAGCTGGCCCGGAAGGTCGCCGCCACCGATGCCTCGGTGTTCATCAGCGGCGAGAGCGGTACCGGCAAGGAAGTCATCGCCCAGTTCATCCATCAGAACAGCCGCCGCGCGTCGCGGTCTCTGGTGCCGATCAACTGCGCGGCGCTGCCCGAGCCGCTGCTGGAGAGCGAGATGTTCGGCCACCGGAAGGGCGCCTTCACCGGCGCCGACCGGGACAAGCCGGGGCTGCTGGAGATGGCGCACGGCGGGACGCTGTTCCTCGACGAGCTGACCGAGATGTCGATGCCGCTCCAGGCCAAGCTCCTCCGGGTGATCCAGGACGGCGTCGTGCGCCGGGTCGGCAGCGAGCAGCAGGATGCGGTGGTGGATGTGCGGTTCATCTCGGCCACCAACCGGGAGCCGCAGGAGGCGGTGGACGCCGGAATGCTTCGGGGCGACCTGTTCTACCGGCTCCGCGTGGTGCCGATCAAGCTGCCGCCGCTCCGGAAGCGGCCGGAAGACATCCCGCTCCTGGCCAACCACTTCCTGACTCACTACTGGCAGCGGCATCGTCAGCTCGGTGACCGGGTACCGCGCCTCGGCGAAGCGGCCGTCGGCTTCTTGCGTTCGCGGCCGTGGCGAGGCAACGTTCGTGAGCTTCAGAATGTCATCGAGCATGTCGCGGTGCTGGCCGAGCCGGATCAAGTGATCCAGCCGAACGACATCCCGGTGTACGACGACGCGACCGAATGGCCGGCGGAAAGCGTGGTGCCGGCCGGGGTCATGGACGAGGCGTACCATCCGGCCAAGGATCGGGTGGTAGCCCAGTTCGAGAAGGAGTACCTGACCCGTCTGATCAGCCGGGCGGGCGGCAATATGTCGAAGGCGGCTCGGCTCGCCAGCATCGATCGCACTACGCTCTACCGGCTGATGGACAAACACGAGTTCCACCGCGACGACACGGCTGGGTCACCGAGTGACGCCTGAGACTGCGCTTCCCGGGACCACCAGCGGAGATCGCCGGCGGGCCGCGCAGCCGCAAGCCGGTCCGATCCGGGTCTGGGATCCCGACGGCCCGTCCACGTCCGCAGTCGCTCCCGCGCTGTGGAACGCGCTGCACGAGGCGGTCCTCTGGACCCAGGCCGAGTGGGCCCAGGCCATCGAGCACGCCTCGAGCGCCGACGAGGTCAGCGCCCTCCTGGCCCAGCTCTCCCATGCCCTCCGCGCCGAGGCCAGCGGCGAGCGGGGCGACTTGTCCGCCGCGCCCCGGACTCCTCTCTCCCGCCAGCTCCTCGGGATGATCCGGGGATCGTTTCTCGATCGGGTTCAGGCGCTGGGGGGCGCAGACGGCGGCCAGCTCGTCCGCCTGCTGCAGGCCATGGAGGTGGTCGGCCGGGGGCTGGAGGCGGACTGGTCGCAGCACTTCGCCGATCGGCTGAGCGCGCCCGACGGTCTCGAGCTGGTGGTCGAGGTGGCGCACGACCTCCGCTCTCCCCTCACCTCCATCCTCTTCCTCGCCGAGACGTTGCAGCGCGGGCGCAGCGGCCCCGTCAACCAGGTGCAGGAACGCCAGCTGGGCCTCATTTATAGTGCGGCGTTCGGCCTGAGCTCCGTAGCCAGCGACGTGATCGAGCTGGCCCGCGGCGGGGATCGCCTGGTCGATCTCGATCCGATCCCGTTCAGCGTGACCGACATCCTGGAGTCGGTGCGGGACATCGTGCAGCCGATCGCGGAGGAGAAGAGCTTGGCGGTGCGGCTGACTGCTCCGGAGGCCGATTTCCGGATCGGGCACCCGGTGGCGCTCAGCCGGGTGCTGCTCAACCTCACCACCAACGCCCTCAAGTTCACCGCCGAGGGGTCGGTGGAGGTAATCGCTCGGCAGACCGGCGCCCGGCGCCTCGAGTTCTCCGTTCGCGACACCGGCCGCGGCATCCCGCCCCAGTCCATGGCGACGCTGTTCGAGCCCTTCCGGCGGCGCCAGAAATCGGGCGAGTACGCCTTCTCGGGCTCGGGTCTCGGGCTTTCCATCTGCCGCAAGCTGGTCGAGGCGATGGGATCGAGCCTCAGCGTCGAGACGACCATGGGCACCGGTACCCGGTTCTTCTTCGAGCTGGAGCTGCCCCTGGCCGGAGAAGGCCAGTTCGGCTGAGCCCCTACCACCCCCCGTCCCGCCCGCCTAAATTCTTTCCGCTGGCCATCATGGAAGCCGGCCCTCACGACGCGATTCGGCGACCCGGCCGAGCTCTGCGCGCCGTGCGAGCGACGGCAGCGTCCTGCTGGCGACAGCGATAACCCCTGACGGGTCTCCGTCCTCGAGCGCGAACTCCGATGCCCTGCCGCGATCCGGGTCCGGCCAGGTGCGCGAGGAGTGGTCGGCGGAGGGCGGGAGACCCGGGATGAGAGCGACGTGAACCGACCGATGATCCGGCCGGGGCGACACCTGGTGAGCCACGCCCCGGTCCACGCCCCCAACGCAGCCCTGCTGATCGATTTCGACAACGTTACCCTGGGCATCCAGAAGGATCTCACCAAGGAGCTCAGGACCCTCCTCAACAGCGATATCATCAAGGGCAAGGTGGCGGTGCAGCGCGCCTACGCCGACTGGCGACGCTACCCCCAGTACATCGTTCCGCTGTCGGAGTCCTCGATCGATCTGATCTTCGCCCCCGCGTTCGGCTCCTCCAAGAAGAACGCCACCGACATCCGCCTCGCCATCGACGCCATCGAGCTGGTCTTCACCCGCCCGGAGATCGGGACCTTCATCCTGCTCTCCGGCGACAGCGATTTCAGCACGATGGTGATCAAGCTGAAGGAGTACGGGAAATACGTGATCGGAGTGGGGATCCGGGAGAGCGCCAGCGATCTCCTGATCCAGAACTGTGACGAGTACTTCTCGTACAACGATCTCGCGGGCCTCACCAAGGAAGTGGATACCCCATCGATCCAGCGCGATCCCTGGGAGCTCGCCGGCGAGGCCGTGGGGCAGATGGCCCGCAACGGCGATGTGATGCGGAGCGACCGGCTCAAGCAGGTGATGCAGCAGATCGATCCCAACTTCGACGAGCGCAACGTCGGGTTCAACCGCTTCAGCAAGTTCGTGGTCGAAGCGGGGAACCGCGGCGTGGTGCAGGTGACCAGGCTCGACAACGGGCAGTTCGAGGTGGCGCCGGGCACCGGTGCCGCCGCGGTAGCGAGCCCCGTCGGGGCTCCGCCCAGCGCTCCGCCGGCGCCGCGTCCCGAGAGCGGCCGGGACGATGGACGTC
>DATCWW010000552.1:0-4432 GCA_036566145.1 Gemmatimonadales bacterium | reverse complement strand
GAGCCCGACGCGCCGCCCCCGCCGCCGCGCCGTCCGCGCGACGACGAGGAAGTCGAGCGGCGCCCGGTCTTCCGCCGCCCCCGGGGCCGCTGAGGTGCTGCTCCACCGCTTCTACGATCACGGGCTGGCCCAGGCGAGCTACCTGCTGGGGTGCGAACTCAGCGGCCAGGCGGTCGTGGTGGACCCCAACCGCGATGTCTCGGAGTATCTGGAGACCGCCGCCGCACTCCGGGTCCGGATCGCCCACGTCACCGAGACGCACATCCACGCGGACTTCGTGAGCGGGAGCCGGGAGCTGGCCGAGCGGACCGGGGCGAAACTTTACCTCTCCAACGAGGGCGGCCGCGACTGGTCCTACGGCTATGCCGCGGACGCCGGCGCCGTTCTGCTGCGCGACGGTGACCGGTTCGAGGCGGGAAGCATCCAGGTCCAGGCCCTGCACACGCCGGGACACACCCCGGAGCATCTCACCTTCCTGGTCACCGACGGCGCCACCGCCACCGCGCCGATCGCCGCGCTCACCGGCGATTTCATCTTCGTCGGCGACGTGGGGCGCCCCGACCTGCTCGAGCGCGCGGCGCAGGTGGCCGGGACGATGGAGCAGTCCGCCCGCACGCTGTTCCGGAGCCTGCGGCGTTTCACGGCTCAGCCCGACTATCTGCAGCTCTGGCCCGGCCACGGCGCGGGCAGCGCCTGTGGGCGCAGCCTCAGCGCGATTCCGCAGAGCACCCTGGGCTACGAGCGCCGGTTCAACTGGGCATTCGCCATTACGGATGAAGACGAGTTCGTGCGCCTCGTCCTCGCGGGTCAGCCCGAGCCGCCGCGGTACTTCGGCACGATGAAGCGCATCAATCGCGAGGGCCCACGTATCCTGGGCGGGCCGCCGACCGCACCGCTCCTTCGACCCGAGGAGCTGCCCGCGCTGCTCGAGTCCGGCGCGTTCGTCATCGACGCCCGGCCGGGCGAGGATTTCGCGGCGCGCCATGTCCCGGGCACCATCAGCATTCCGCTCAACGCGTCGTTCACCACCTGGGCCGGCTGGCTCGCGCCGTATGACCAGGACGTGTTCCTCATCGTCCGCGACGCGGCGGGACGCGAAGTGGCGGAAGCGGTGCTCGAGCTCTCGATGATCGGTCTCGACCGGGTCGCCGGCGTGTTCGGCGTGGAGGCGGTGTCGGCCTGGGAGGCCTCGGGGCGCCGGACCGGCTGCATCCACCGGGTGGGCATCGGTGAGGGCGCCGATCGGGTGAAGGCCGGCGCCACCCTGCTGGACGTGCGCGGGCGAGCCGAGTGGGAGGCGGGCCATGTTCCCGGGGCGGTCCACATCCCCCTGGGCTACCTCTCGGAGCGGATCGCCGAGCTGCCGGCGGGCGCGCCGGTGGTGGTGCATTGCCAGGGTGGCAGCCGCTCGGCGATCGCAGCCAGCGTGCTGAAGCGCGCCGGCGTGGCCGAGGTGCACGATCTGACGGAGGGTTTCGGGGGGTGGCGGAAGGCCGGCTTACCCGTGAGGAACGGCGACCACGGGTAACCGCGGGCTTCCCGAATCGGCAGGCACCGAACCGGAGATTGCCGCGTGCAGCACATCCTCTACCGCTGGGTCCGCTACGTCGAATCGACGGGGAATGAGGTCGGTATGACCCTGCTGATCGGCGGCACCACCATCAGCGGCATCCTTACCTCGGCGCTCCGCTACGACGACTGGCTCAAGGAAGTCATGTACAGGGCACAACACGAAGGCGGCATGCTGAGCCTACCCGACGTGGAGATGCTGCCCATCACCGCGCAGACGAGCCAGCGGGTGCGCGATGCGTGGATGGAGGCAGGGATACCGGAGCCAGAGAGCCCCGACGATCCGCTCGGACCGGGATGCGTGCTGCGCAATGCGGAGGTGCGGCCACCCGGCCCGGCGATGCAATGGCGCACCTACCCCTACCTGATGGTCCAAGTCAGCGCGGTAGACGCCATCCTGCCCGCATCCACCGAAGGGAAAACGCCCCCGCGCCGCTGACTTAGGGCACGTCGCCCGCCAGGTACGCCTCCATGACCGACGGCGGCAGCACGCACCGTCCGCTTCGACTCCCGCGTCTTGGTCCGACCCCGCACCGTGACGCTGTACTCCCCAACGTCGGCCCAAGTGAGCCGCCGCGCCTCGGAGGACCGCAGCCCGCCCCGCGCCAGCAGCACCCACAGCGCGTGCCACCGGTTCCCCGTCACCTCGCTCACCGCCCAGCAGCCGCCGCAACTCCGTCTTGTCCAGCGCCCGCATCTCCTCGGTACCCGAGCCCGTACCGCGAATACGCACGAACCGGCTCACCAGCCGCCCAGTCGATCTGAACGTACTGGCGCGACGGCTGCACGAACGCGACGACCTTGCGAGTGCGCCGGTCAACGATCTCACCGGTCGAGATGTGAGCGTAATGCCCGTCGCGCGTGAAATTTATCCACTTCGGGCTGTCTCGGAGCGCGATGTCTGCGATCTGGCGCGGCCGAGCATCGGGCAAGCCGCTCACGTCGAACACGTGAAGATTGTCGTACACATCGTCGGCGACCCAGAGCTCCTCCTCGTCAGGGGTGAGTGCAATGCCATGGCTCTGAGTGACGGGCAGCGTAGGCCACTGAGCCGGCGTCACGGGAAAGCCTTCGACCTCAACGGTGTATAGCTTCGCACCAGTCTTGATGCTCGCGACCTCGAAGCCGGAGAGCAAGTCGACGGTGACGAATGCCAGCGTCTGGTCCCGGTTGATCGTGAATGGCCGGATCGAGTTCCGGAACGGGCCGATCCAGTCGATGATCCGGTCCGTCCTGGGATCAACGATTGCGAGTCGGTCGTAGCTCCCACTGGCGAGATAGACCCGATCCCCGTCGAGTGATGCAATCGTGTTGTGAGCCCCGACGTGCATTTTGATCCGCCCGAGCTCGTCACCGGTACGTGCATCGAGCACGTACCAATAGTCGCAGCCCCCCCCTTCCCCGCACGGCGCGTAGATCTTTCGACCGTCAGGCGTGAGGGCGAAGCTGTCGACCCGGTAGTTCCGACTCCAGACAACACGGCCGCGCACGAGGTCGTAAGCCAAGAATTGTGCTGAGGTATGGGCGTTACCCCGATAACTCACGTACAACGTGTGGGTCACAGGGTCGGCGGCTACGCCTCGCGACACGAATAGTTGCGAAGCGTGGGGGAATGTCACGGACTTGACGAGCTTGAAGCCAGGGCGATTGTCGTAGACGCGGAAGCCACCGTCGACGATTACATACGAGAAGCTCCCATCCAGTGGGCGCCGAGGAAGGAAGAAGACAACGAGGAGGCCTAGCGCCGCCGCGCCGAGCATAGTGGCAGTTGATCGTCTCACCGCTCGCGAATCCAAGGCTGCAAGGTTCTCGAATATTGCTGCGCAAGTAGAGGGAGAGGGGGTGCGAGGGAATCTGCGGAGCCAATCGAGGCGCCGCCAGAGCAGAGGGGCCGCTTGCGCTCTACGGCTTCCTGCTCCATCACCGCCATGTAGGCCTCCTCATCCCAGTACTCGTCCAGCGCACCGGGGAAGAGGTCGCGCAGTACTTCCGGCGGCAGGGCGCCCAGCTCGATCTGGAATAGCTCGCCATACTTCTCCGCGAACCCTCGGGCGCGGGTGTCCTGCTCCGTGCCCGGCATGCGCGGCCGTTCGTGCTCCTCGGCCTGCTCCCGGGTCAGGGGAACCCGGACGGTCTCGTCGAAGAGGATGTGCTCAAGAACGTTCCGCTCGATGCCTCGCCGCTCAGGATCACATCGCCCTGGACGTTGTGGCAGGAGAGGGCCGAGAGCCGTTGCATGCGCGGTCCCATGACCATTGCAGCGGCCTCGCTGCGCAGATACCCACCACGAAAAGCCCCACGACAACAACCTCGTCGTGGGGTACTGGGGTACGTAAGCGGTTGTGAGCCCGTAGCTCCCGAGGAGGGACTCGAACCCCCGACCCGGTGATTAACAGTCACCTGCTCTACCAACTGAGCTACTCGGGAAAGTCGTGGTCGCGCGGCGTAGAATCTCGCCCGCTGCCAATCGAGGGTCAAGGCACGGGCACGTGGTGGTTCCCACCATCGAACCCTGGGTCCGCCCACGGGCCCACTGCCGGACTATCGGGTGGATTCTGTATCCCCGAGCCCGGCCGTTTCGGATCAAACCGCCGGCGGCGACCCTTTAGTAAGACAGCCTTTCCGGCTGCCTGGCGCTCAGCAGATCGCCAATCCCGAAATGCAAGAGCTTGCATTGCCGGCCATATATGAGGGCTCATCTTTATGTACGGGGCGCCGCGAATGGCCTACTTTGTCATGCAAAGCTGCTCACGTCAACTAGGTTAAGTAATTGTTGAAAATGATGTTACATGACTCTGGCTACCCTTTTGCTATTCCCTTCTTAGGTTGTCTCAATGTCACTGCACCCTCTAGTCGGGCAATC
>DATCWW010000534.1:0-4435 GCA_036566145.1 Gemmatimonadales bacterium | reverse complement strand
GCCGGCCGCGCGAAAGGCGCGCGCGTGCCGGCCGGCCCCGCAGGCCACGTCCAGCACCCGCCAATGCGGCTGCAACCCGGTCGCCTCCACCAGGAGCTCGACCGCGCGGGCGGCCTCGGCATCGTCGCGGTGAGGATAGAGCTGCAGGTACTCCTCGCCGAACCACTCCTCGAACCATTCGGCCATGGGTGCGGTCAGCTCCCCTTGTGGTACGGCTCGCCCCGGAGAATCGTGAAGGCGCGATAGAGCTGTTCCACCACCACGACCCGGGCGAGCTCGTGGGGAAGCGTGAGCGGGCCGAGGCTCCATCGGACGTCGGCCCGCTCCAGCAGTCCGGCCGCGAGGCCGTGGGAGCCGCCGACGACGAAGGTCACCGGCCTCGCGGCGAGGCGCCACTCGTCCACCTGCCGGGCGAGCTCCGCGCTGGTCCATTCCTTCCCCTCCCGGGCCAGTGCCACCACCCGGCTCCCCGCCGGCGTCCGTTCCGACAGCCGGGCGGCCTCCGCGTCCCGCTGGGCGGCGATCGTCGGCTCCCGGCTCGCCTCGCGGACCTCGACCTCCCGAACGCCGGCGTAGCGCCTGAGCCGCCGCAGGTAATCATCGGCCGCCTCGCGCATGGCCGGCCGCAGCCGCCCGACCGCGAGGATGACGAGGTCCACTCAGGCGTACATGCCGCGCAGCCGGTGCACCGCCGCGACCCGCTCGATCGCCAGCATGTAGGCCCCGATCCGGAGATTGAGGCCGTGGCGGCCCGCCATGCTCGCCACCTCGTCGAACGACTGGACCATGATCCGCTCCAGTCGCTGATTCACCGTCTCCTCGTCCCAGAAATACCCGCCGCGGTCCTGGACCCACTCGAAGTAGCTGACCGTGACGCCGCCGGCGTTGGCCAGGATGTCGGGGATCACGAAGACCCCGTTCTCCTCCAGGATCTTGTCCGCGTTGGCAGTGGTCGGTCCGTTGGCGCCCTCGCAGATGATCCGGGCCTTGACGTCGCGGGCGTTCTTGCTGGTGATCACGTTCTCCATAGCGGCCGGCACCAGCACGTCGCAGTCGATCGTGAGCAACTGGTCGTTGGTGATGTGTTCCGCTTCCTTGTAGTCCGCGACGAACCGCTTCTGCCGGCAGTGCTGGAGGACTTCCTTGATCCGGAGGCCGTCCGGGTTGTAGACCCCTCCCGACTTGTCGCTCACCGCCACGATATTGAGGCCCAGCTCCTCCATCAGCTGCGCCGCGATGGACCCCACGTTGCCGAACCCCTGGATGGCGACCCGGGTTCCCGCCACCGGCATGCGGAGCCGCTTGAGTGCCTCCCGGGTCACCAGCATGCAGCCCCGGCCGGTGGCTTCGCGCCGCCCCAGCGACCCGCCCATCTCGATCGGCTTCCCGGTGACCACCGCGGTCACAGTATGGCGCTTCTGCATGGAATAGGTATCCATGATCCAGGCCATGACCCGCTCGTTGGTGTTGACGTCGGGCGCGGGTACGTCGGAGTCGGGACCGAGCGTGTCGATGATGGCGGACGTGTACCGCCGGGTGATTCGCTCCAGCTCGGCGTTGGACAGGTGGAAGGGATCGCAGATGACCCCGCCCTTCGACCCGCCGAAGGGGATGTTGACCACCGCGCACTTCCAGGTCATCCAGGCCGCCAGCGCCTTGACCTCGTCGAGCGTCACGTTGGTGTCGAACCGGATGCCACCCTTGGCGGGTCCGCGCGAGGTGTTGTAGAGCACCCGGTAGCCGGTGTAGACCTCCACCTCGCCGTTGTCGCGCACGATGGGGACGCTCACGATGATCTGCTTCTCGGGAGAGCGGAGAACCTTGTACAGACCGGGATCGAGGCTCAGCTTCTGCGCCGCGAAGTCGAACCGCGACATCATCGCCTCGAACGGGTTCTCCTCGCTGAGGAAGGTGTCCTTGTCGGGGCGGATCAGGTCCTGGTTGGGTTTTGTCGCCATGGTCATAGAAGCGGGTCCGAGAAGCTCCGGTATGAGTTACAGCCGTTCGACGGGGGTCACGACAGCATCCAGCGCGGCGACGATCCGCTCGCCGCCGTCCTCCCAGGTGAGGTCCAGCGTCGCCACCAGCGGCTCGGGGACGGAGTTGGGCCAGCGATCCCGCAGCTTGACGGCGTCCTTCTGGGTGATCACCACGTGGTCCGCGCGGCGCGCCGCGTGAGCCAGCCAGGCCACGTCCTCATCGCGGTAGTCGTGGTGGTCCTTCCAGGTGGCCACCTGCACCGCCGCGCCGGCACCCTTCACCTGGGCCACGAAGGCATCCGGATCGGCGATGCCGGACGCCGCCACCACCCGCTTCCCGCGGAGCAGGTCCGCCGGCTGCCGGTTGCCACTCACCAGGCCCTCGAGCGTGCCCAACCCGAGATGGGCCACGGCGACCGGCCCCGGCATCCGGCGGCGCACCTCGTCCGCCATCGTCCGGGCGGCCTCCGCCGTCGCCCGCTTCCGGGTCACGATCACGGCGTCGGCCCGGGTGATCGCCTCCCACGGCTCGCGCCACGGTCCGGCCGGGAGCGACCAGCGCACCGCCCGGGAGGTCTCGGCGCTGACGACGGCCAGGTTGAGGTCACGGCGGACATCGAGCCGCTGGTAGGCGTCGTCGAGCACCAGCACCTGGGCGCCATTGGCCAGCGCCCGTTCCGCGCCGGCCACCCGGTCGGGATCGGGAATCACCACCGCGCCGGGCACCGCGTGCTCGTGTACCAGAGTCTCGTCGCCGCCGTACCCGCGCAGCAGGATGCCGGGCCGGAGGCCGCGCGCCTGGTAGTGGCGGGCGACCCAGATCGCGATCGGCGTCTTGCCCGATCCGCCGACCGTGAGGTTGCCCACCGCCACCGTGGGCAGCGGAAGGTCGTGCACCGGGAACCAGCCCCGCCGGTAGGCCAGGCCGCGTCCCGCCATGACGGCCCGCCAGAGACCCGACACGGGGAGCAGCGCCAATCGCGCCAGCCGGGCGTCCGGTCGTCGGCTGGTCCACAGCCAGCGTACCATCCGGTGGGTATCGCCCCGCCGCCTCATGGGAGCACGCCCGCGATCTCCTCCAGCCGCCGTTCAGCCTCCGCCATGCCCTCGGCCAGTCCCGACTCCCCGGGCGCCACCTCGAAGGGACGCCCGTAGCGGACGATCACCCGGGCGGCGGGCTTGGGGATCATGAACCGGTCCCACGAATGTAACCGCCAGGCCCGGCTGGCCTCGGCGTGGACGGGGATAATCGTCGCGCCGCCGCGCTGCGCCGCGGCCACCACGCCGGGCTTGAGTTCCCGGCGCGGCCCCCGGGGGCCGTCGGGCGTGAACGCGACCGAATGTCCCTCGCGGAGCTCGCGCACCGCGCCGAGCAGGGCGCGGGAGGCGCCTCGCGTGCTGGAGCCGCGGACCAGGCGATACCCCAGCATGCTGCCCAGGTCCGCCAGGTACTGGCCCTCGCGCGCCTCGCTCACCACGATCACGACGTGCTGTCCGCGGTGATGCCAGAGCAGTGGCAGCAGCGCCTCGTGCCAGAGCAGGAAGACGTGGGTTCGCCCCGCGGCGAGCAGCGCGCGCCATCGTTCCTCGTGCTCGGTCCGGATGCGCCAGGTCCGGGCGAGGAGCCGAATGGCGGGAATGGCGTAGGCACGGACCGCACGCGGCGAGACCCTCAGCCGCACGCCGTCAACAGCTCGTCGGCCAGGGCCACCACCCGGTCGGTCGCGCCGGGGTCGCCCAGGCGGGCGCGGACCAGGGCGAGCCCTTCCCGCTGCCGAACGGTCCGGGGGTCGCGAGGATCGAGCAGGGGCCGGAGGGCCTCGACCAGTGCCGGCGTCTCGGCCCGATCCTGCAACAGCTCGGGCACGACTTCCTGCTCCGCCACCAGGTTCACCAGGCTGACCCAGTGCACGGTGCGAAGCCGCTGGAACAGGTGATAGGTGAGAGGGTGGACCTTGTAGGCGACGACCATGGGCGTGTCGGCCAGCGCCGCCTCCAGGGTCGTCGTTCCCGACTTGGCCAGCGCCGCGTCGGCCGCCGCGAAAAGGCTGGCGGGATCTTCGCGGACGATCTGCGCCGGCCCCGGGTCCGGATAGCTCCCGTCGGCGGTGCCCGCCACCACGACGCGGTCGCAGCGGCCTTCGCGCAGCAGCTGGAGTGCCGCGTCGCGGAAGGGGACCCAGAGGCGGCGGATTTCCTGCGCCCGGCTGCCCGGGAAGATCCCCAGCACCCTGGCGTCCTGCGGAAGGCCGAGCCGCGCGCGGGCGGCCGCGCGACCCGGGGAGGGACCACGATCGACCAGCGGGTGACCCACGTAGTCGCTCCGGAGACCCAGCCGCCCGAAGAACGGCTGCTCGAACGGCAGCACCGGAACCGGCGACTGCATCGTCACGCTCGAACAGGCTGAGGAACGACGCCTGGTTGAGGTGCCCGAAGGCGTCGCACTCGTCCGGGTA
>DATCWW010000224.1:0-2448 GCA_036566145.1 Gemmatimonadales bacterium | reverse complement strand
CTCGATCACCTGCCCCAGGTTCTCGTGTCCGATGACCATGCCGGGCTCGAGGTCGGTCCGGCCCTCGTACATGTGGAGGTCGGAGCCGCAGATGTTGGTGGAGGTGATTCGGACGAGGACATCGGTGGGCCAATCGATCTTCGCATCGGGGACGTCTTCCACGCGGACGTCGCGCGGACCCCGGTAGACTACACCTTTCATGGCACGCTCCATCGCTCAATTCGGCAGAATCCGGCGCCCACGAGGCGCCGACGAACGGGCGCAGGGTAGCCCGCAGGACGGGGGTGTTCGGTGTCTGGCGTCACAGCAGGGCGCAGGGGCGCGCCAGGGTGTCATCGTGAGGAGCGCAAGCGACGAAGCACCGACTAAGCCGGTTTCGGGAATGCGAGTAGTAGATCCCTCGCTTCGCTCGGGATGACACCCGTATCACCAATCACTTATCACCCGTCGCGACACCCTGCGCTCCTGTGTCCACTCGCTCCTGCGTCCCTGCGCCCCTGCACCCCTGCGCCCCTGCGCTCCTGCGTCCCTGCGCTCCTGCGTCCCTGCGTCCCTGCCCTCCTGCGCCCCTGCACCCCTGCGCCCCTGCGCTCCTGCGTCCCTGCGCCTTGCTGGTGCAAGGCTTTGCATTGCACGTGCTTACCCAGGTGAGCGACGCCACAGCCTCCACCGGTCGCGGGCCGCCATTCTGGACGGTATAATCGTTCAGACAGTGGCCGGCCCCGGTCGGGCCAGGAGGTGTCGTCATGCGGATTCCCACCTCGATTCTCATCCTCTGCTTCACCGCCGCCTGCAGCGGTGACCTGACCCTCCCCGGCGGCGGGCCGGACGGCCCGGGCGCGCCCGAGCCCGACCAGGTCCGGATCGTGGACGGGGACAACCAGCAGGCGCGGACCGGCGAGCTGCTGAACGACCCGCTGGTCATTCAGGTGGTGGACACCGGGCAGGCGCCGGTCCCGGGGACCGCAATCGAGTTCAGCTTCGTGGGCGACCCGGCCGGCGCGGTGCTCGATCCGGCGGTGACGACGACCGACTCGTCGGGCCTGGCATCGACAGCGGTGCGGGTGGGGCAGGAGTCGGGCGAGCAGGAGATCGTGGCCCGGGTGACGGGGACCGATCTGAGCGCCAGCTTCACCGCGACCGCCACCAGCAAGGGCAAGGGCGGGCACGGCGGCGGCGACGACTAGCCCGGGCTGGTCCGCAGCATGATGTAGGTGAAGAGTCCGGTCGCCACGTGCACCTGGCCCTGGTGCACGTCGGCGCTCACCACGGCGACGGTCCTCCCCTTCCGCACCAGCCGCGCGGTCGCGACCACCTCTCCTCCGTCCGTCGTCGCGCCGGCGAGAAAATTCACCTTGAACTCGATCGAGGTCATCCGCTCCCCCGGCTTGAGGCCGGGGAGAATGGTGTAGACCGCGGCGGTGTCGGCGAGCGCGGAGAGGATGCCGCCGTGCACCACGCCATACTCCTGCGCGTGCTCGGCGCGCGGCCGGAAGGCGACCGACGCGCCCCGTCCGTCGATGTCCAGGAGCTCGAAGCCGAAGAGTCGGTTGACCGGGGCGTCCGTGAAGCGGCTCGACATGGGGCCACCCTACGGAGCTTGCGCCGCCCGGGATTCCGCCCCAGCTTGGAGGCGGCGCCGATCCGCGCCCAACCTCGTCGGCCCGGCCCCAGCCCGAGCCCCCGCGAGGCAAAGGGGGGCAGACCCTCGGATCCGTCCGCAATCGCCTTTGGACGCCACGGGCGTCGCCGCTGGGGGGCGTGTCGCCCGTGGCCTGCCCAAAGGTCCCTCCCGATGACCGCCAACAAGGACTTCAAGCGCCTCGTTCGCGCCCGCATGCAAAAGACGGGCGAGTCGTATACCGCCGCGCGCGGCCACTTCGCAGATCGTAAGCCCACCTCGCCCAAACCGGCGCCCAACGGGACCGACTACGCCCGCCTCGCCGGCCGGAGCGACGAGATCATCAAAGCCCGCACCGGGTGCACCTGGGAGCGCTGGGTCAAGGCGCTGGACCATGTGCGCGCCTACGAGTGGACCCACCGCGACATCGCCCGCCACGTGCATGAGAAGTACAAGATCGAAGGCTGGTGGGCCCAGTCGGTGACGGTGGGCTACGAGAGGATCAAGGGCCTCCGCGCCATCGGCCAGCGCCGGAGCGGTGTGTGGGAGACGAGCAAGAGCCGGACGTTCCCGGCGCCGGTGGACACGGTCTTCCGCGCGTTCCACGATCCCCGCCGGCGGAGCCGCTGGATGACGGGCGCCAAGCCCACGGTCCGCAGCGCCACGCCGGGCAAGTCGATGCGGATGGCCTGGCCGGACGGGACGTCCGTCATCGTCGGCTTCACGGCCAAGGGGGAGGCGAAGAGCCAGGTCGCGATCCAGCACGAGAAGCTCCCCGACCAGGCAACGGCGACCCGGATGAAGGCGTACTGGAGCGAGCGGCTGGA
>DATCWW010000522.1:0-4487 GCA_036566145.1 Gemmatimonadales bacterium | reverse complement strand
CGAGCGCCGCGGACGACGAGAGCCCCGCGCCAGTCGGAAGATCGGACACCACGGCCAGCCGCGCCCCCTCCGGCGCCTGGGCTCGCGCCCGGAGCTCCCGGTCCACCCCCAGGATGTAATCGGTCCAGTCGCCCCGGCGAGGGCCGGGCTCGCGCCGGACCGGCGACCCCTCCGAGGCGGCGCTCCAGAGCGAGTAGCCAGTCGCGGGACCCGCGGCGACCCAGGTCCGCCGTTCGATGGCGAAGGGGAGCACCGGGCCGCCGTTGTAGTCCAGGTGCTCGCCGATGAGGTTGACCCGCCCGGGGGCGGACGCGACCACGGTGGGCAGCGTGCCGAAGGTCCGCTGAAAGGTGGAGACGACCCGGTCGAGGTCCAGCGCCATGGGGGCAAGATAGGGCCGGTCCGCATGTCCGGTGGCGGGGGCCGGCTGCGTATCCCTGGGTGTTCCCCTACCCAGGAGGCCCGATGGCACGATGGACGCCCGATCCTACGTTCTACCCCACCGCCCTGGACGCCATGCAGGCGCCGCCCGAAACGCTCGCCTACGTCGTCCTGCTCGGCACCGATGGCGTGACCCGCGATGCCATCGGCGTGGTGGACACCGACCCCTCTTCGCCGAGCTACGGCGAGATGATCGAGCGGGTGGACTTCCCCAACGCGGGCAACGAGCTGCATCACCTGGGCTGGAATGCCTGCAGCTCCCACCTCTGCCCCTGGGCCTCCAACGCCCACGCCGAACGCCGCTACCTGATCGTGCCCGGCACCGCGTCCTCCCGAATTCACGTGCTCGACACCGGCCCCGATCCGCGCCGCCCCGAGCTGGTCAAGGTGATCGAGCCCGAAGAGCTGGCGCGCACGGTGGGCTACTCGGCGCCGCACACGGTGCACTGCGGTCCCGACGGGATCTACCTGAACGGCCTCGGCAGCACCGGCGGAGACGGGCCGGGCGGCCTCTTCACCCTCGACCACCAGACGTTCGAGCCGCGCGGACGCTGGGAGCGCGACCGCGGCCCGCAACACCTCGCTTACGATTTCGCCTGGCACCTCGGCCAGGACACCCTGATCACCAGTGAGTGGGGCACGCCCAACATGGTGAAGGACGGGGTCGATCCCGAGCTCCTGCTGGGAGGCAAGTACGGTCACGCGCTGCACGTATGGGACCTCCGCAAGCGGCGCCACCTCCAGACCCTCGACCTCGGGGCGCAGCACCAGATGGTGCTCGAGCTTCGTCCGGCCCGCGATCCGCGGCGGGCCTACGGCTTCGCCTGCGTGGTGATCTCGCTGGAGGACCTGAGCTCCTCGATCTGGCTCTGGTATCTCGACCCCGAGAGCATCGGGGGCCAGCGGGAGTGGAAGGTGCGGAAGGTGATCACCATTCCCGCCGAGCCGGCGGATCCGGCCGACCTGCCGCCGCTGCTGCAGGGCTTCAAGGCGGTCCCGCCGGTAGTGACCGACATCAACCTGTCCCTGGACGACCGGTGGCTCTACGTGTCCTGCTGGGGCACCGGCGAGCTCAGGCGGTACGACGTCAGCGATCCCTTCCAGCCGGTGTTCGCGGGCTCGATCCACCTCGGCGGGATCGTGCGGCGCAGCGCGCACCCGAAGCGGCCCGACCAGCCGCTCAACGGCGGACCCCAGATGGTCGAAGTGAGCCGGGACGGGCGTCGGGTCTACCTCACCAATGCCCTGTTCACCCCGTGGGACCGGCAGTTCTACCCCGACGGGATCCGGGGCTGGATGGCCAAGATCGACGTGGACCCGACCGGCGTCATGGCGCTCGATCCGCGCTTCCTGGCGGAGACCGGCGACAGGCTCCGTCCTCACCAGGTCAAGCTGGCCGGAGGGGACGCGTCGTCCGACTCGTTCTGCTTCGCCGCATGACCGGTGTCGGCGCCGGAGCGGCGCTGGTGGGGCTCGGCGCCGTGCATGGACTCAACCCGGGGATGGGCTGGCTCTTCGCCGTGGCCCTGGGACTGCAGGAGCGGAGCCGGCGCGCGCTGTGGCGCGCGCTGCCTCCGCTCGCGCTGGGCCACGCCGGAGCGATCGGCCTGGCGGTGGCCGTGGCGGCGGCACTGGGCCATGCCCTTCCGGCCCGGGAGCTGCGCTGGATCGTCGCGCTTACGCTGGTGGGACTGGGTGTGTTCCGCCTGGCGCGGCACGGCCACCCGCGTGGAGGGTTTCGCGTCGGCGGGCGCGACCTCGCGCTCTGGTCGCTGCTCATGGCCACCGCGCACGGGGCGGGGATCATGGTTCTGCCGCTGGTGCTTCCGCCGAGCGGGGAGCGCGCGACGCACGCGGCCCACGCAGGCATGCTGCTGGCCGGCGTGGGTGGACTCCCGCCCGGCTGGGCGGCCACCGTGCTGCATACGGCCGGCTACCTGGGCGTGACGATGCTCGCCGCGGTGCTGGTCTACGAGCGGCTCGGCGTCGGGGTGCTGCGGCGGGCCTGGGTCAACCTCGACCTGGTGTGGGCGGGAGCGCTCATCCTGACGGGCGCGCTCACGGGGCTGCTCTAAGAGGAAGTCTACCCTGGATGGGCGTTCCAGCGGGTAGCGGCGGCGACTCGGGCGATGGACACCGTAGGCTCAGGCCAGGTTCAGCTTCGCGAGCAATGCCCTGAAGCGCGGGTGGTCCTTGATCGGCGCGAAGAGAAACGAGCCTTTGATCCCGAAGATTCCGCCGGCCCGCTGGTTGTAGGCCCGCTCCAGCCAGTCGAGCGCCCGTTCGTAGTCGCCCAGGCCGGTGTAGACGTAGGCCAGGTGATAGGGTGAGACAAAGCGGACCTGCGAGAGCTCCTCGAGCTCCCGCAGGATCCGGCGCGCGGGCTCGGCCTGTCCCACGCGGGCATAGGCCTGTCCGAGCTGCGCGCGGTACAGGGTGTTGTCCGGCGAGAGCTCCACGGCGCGGCGCAGCGCGGCGATGCCTTCCTCGCTTCGCCCCGACAGCAGGTGGACCCACGCCAGGGTGGCGTGGGCCAGGGGCAGGTAGGGCTCGACCGCCAGCACCCGGGTGACCGCGCCCAGCGCCTCGTCATACCGCCCGGCCCGCAGGTAGGTGGTCACCATGTCCATGCGGTGCTTGAGCGGGTCCAGCTCGTGGGCCCTGCGCTGGGCCTCGAGCGCCTCATCGTAGCGCTCCTGCGCCGAGAGCAGCAGGCCGTAGACGTCGTAGACGTCGCCGCTGTTGGGATTGAGCTCAATCGCGAGCTTGAGCTCCGCCTCCGCTCCCGCCCAATCGTAGTCGCAGACGTACTTGAGGTGCCCCAGGGCGGCGTGCGCCTCGGCGAGCCGCGGGTCGAGCTCCAGCGCCCGGGCGGTGGCGAGCTTGGCCCGGGCAAAGGCCTCCTCCGGCGGCAGCTCCCCCACGACGCCGAGGCCGATATCGGTGTACGCCTTCGCCAGCGCCGCGTGCGCCAGCGCGTAGGCCGGATCCCGGCCGACGGCATCCTCCAGGTAGGCCAGCCCCAGCTTCACGCCTTCGCCGGTCCACCGATGGATGCAATGCTGTCCCTGGAGGTAGAGCTGGTAGGCCTCCACGTCCGCGGTCGGCTCCTTGCGGATCTCCCGCCGCTCCTCGTGGGACAGCTCGGCTTCGAGCGCCGTGGCGATCTGCAGCGCCACGTCGCTCTGGATGGCGAAGATGTCGGTCAGCTCGCGATCGTAGGTCTCGGACCAGAGGTGACGGTCCGACTCCACGTCGATGAGCTGGGAGACGATCCGCACCCGCGTGCCCGCCCGCCGGACGCTGCCTTCGAGAAGCGTGGCCACGTCCAGGAGTTCACCGATCTCGCGCAGGTTGCGGTCGCGCTGCTTGAACCGCATCACCGAGCCGCGCCCGATCACCCGCAGCGAGCGAATCTTGGAGAGCTGGGCGATCACGTCTTCGGTGATCCCGTCGGCGAAGAACTCGTTTTCCGGATCGGGGCTGAGATTGCTGAAGGGGAGAACGGCCACCGAGGCGGCCGCCACCCGCGGCGCGGCCGGAGTGCTCAACGCCTGGGCAAAGGCCGCGGCCGTCGGGAATCGGTCGGCCGGCGAGCGGGCCAGGGTCCGCTGGATCGCCGCCTCCACCGGGGTGGGCACCGCCGGCCGGATCCGCCGGATCCCCTGGGCCTGGGTGGTGAAGCGCTTCACGATGATCGCCTGTGCGGTGGGGCCGGTGAACGGCGGCTCTCCGGCGAGCAGCTCGTAGAGCACGCAGCCCAGGCCGTAGACGTCGCTTCGGGCGTCGAGGTCGCGCTCGCCCGAGGCCTGCTCCGGGCTCATGTAGTGGGGTGTGCCCAGCATGAGGCCGGTCCCGGTCAGCCGTGGGTCGGCATCGGCCTTGGCGGCCAGGGCGATGCCGAAGTCCGTCACCATCGCCACCCCTTCGTGCAGCAGGATGTTCTCCGGCTTGACGTCGCGGTGGATCAGGCCGTGACCGTGGGCGTGCTCCAGGGCCACGGCCACCTGTCGGATGACGGTGATGGCCTCCTCGACCGGAAGCTG
>DATCWW010000223.1:0-6699 GCA_036566145.1 Gemmatimonadales bacterium | reverse complement strand
GCTCGGCGGCGAACTCGCCCGAGGCGTAGATCCGCCGGATGGTGAGCAGGGACGGATCGCCCTGCTGGGCCGAGACCGGCAGCGCGGCGGTCGCGAGGGCAAGCGCGGCGGTCAGCAACGGGGAGGAACGAGGCACGGGATGTCCGGGTCAGAAGGTGACGGATGACGTTGCGGCGGGGCCCGGGATGGGGCCAACTTCCGCGGGAATTATAGTCCGGCAGACCGACCGGGGATTCGCGCATACTTCGTGCAAATGGCCCCTTCGGTTTCAACCGGCCACCCGACTAGGAGCATATCCATGTCTTTCTCCGTTCCGACCCGAACCGCAGTGTGGGCTCTGCCTTATGCCCTGGGCATGGCGACCTTGGTGGTCGGCTGCTCCAAACAGGAGCGCCCGGACGTCGCGGTCCGCCAGACCACCCTCGCCGCCCAGACGCCGGCGGTTCCGGCCGACACCGCGGACAGCCAGCTCGTGAGCTTCGACGCCGCGTCCAATACGGTGACCTTCAAGCTGGTGGCCGGGCCTTTCGACTGGAACGGTTTCGGCAACGGCCAGGGTACCCTCACGGTGCCGCCCAAGAGCAGCATCGTCGTCAACTTCGTGCAGGACGACGGCACCCCGCACAGCGCCGAGGTAGCATCGGGCGAGGGGCCCCTGCCCAACTCGGGCGGCAATCCGGCGATCCCGCGCGCCTACACCAACAAGGTGGTGGAGGGGTTGCCTCAGGGAGCCACGGATGTGATGAAGTTCAGCGTCCCCGACAGCGGCAAGTTCCGCATCATCTGCGGGGTGCCCGGACACGCGACAGGCGGGATGTGGATCTGGATGGTGATCGATCCCTCCGCCAAGACGCCGAGCTTCGGGCCTACGCCTAAGTCGTAGCGGCGGGCTGCAGGACCTTCCGCAGGAAGCGGGCGGTGTGGTTGTCCTCGACCTCGGCGACCTCCTCGGGGGTGCCCTGGGCCACGACCCGCCCGCCCCGCTCTCCCCCCTCCGGGCCCAGGTCGATGATCCAGTCGGCGGTCTTGATGACGTCGAGGTTGTGCTCGATCACCACGACGCTGTTCCCCTTGTCCACCAGGCGATGCAGCACTTCGAGCAGGAGCCGCACGTCCTCGAAGTGGAGGCCGGTGGTGGGCTCGTCCAGGATGTAGAGCGTTCGGCCGGTATCGCGCTTGGCCAGCTCGGTGGCGAGCTTGACCCGCTGGGCCTCGCCGCCGGACAGCGTGGTCGCGGCCTGACCCAGATGGATGTAGCCCAGGCCGACGTCGTTGAGCAGCTCGAGCTTCTCCGCGATCCGGCGCTGGTTCGCGAAGAAGTCGAGGCCGTCGGCGACGGTGAGGTCGAGCACGTCGGCGATGCTCCGCCCCTTGTACCGCACCTCGAGCGTCTCCCGGTTGTAGCGGCGTCCCTTGCAGACCTCGCAGGGGACGTAGACGTCGGGCAGGAAGTGCATCTCGATCTTCACCAGGCCGTCACCTTGGCACGCCTCGCATCGTCCGCCCTTCACATTGAAGGAAAAACGCCCCGGTCCGTACCCCCGCAGCTTGGCGTCGGGCAGCTGAGTGAAGAGCTCCCGGATCGGGGTGAACAGACCGGTGTAGGTGGCCGGGTTCGACCGTGGCGTCCGCCCGATCGGGCTCTGGTCGATGTCGATCACCTTGTCGATCTTGTCCAGCCCCTCGATCCGGGTGTGCGCGCCGGGGACGACCTTGGCCCGGTAGAACTGCCGGGCCAGCGACTGGTACAGGATGTCGGTGACCAGCGTGGACTTGCCCGACCCCGACACTCCGGTGACCGCGACGAAGAGGCCAAGCGGGATGTCCACCGTCAGGTTCTGCAGGTTGTTCGCCCGGGCGCCCACAATCCGGAGCCGGTGCCTGGGCGGAGCCTCCCGCCGCCCCGGTGGAACCGGCACCCGGAGCTCGCCCCGGAGATAGCGGCCGGTGAGTGAGGCCGGGTGCCGGCGGATCGCGTCCACGTCACCCTCGGCCACGACCTCGCCGCCGAAGCGCCCCGCCCGCGGCCCCAGGTCGATCACGTGGTCGGCCGCCTCGATGGTCTCGGCGTCGTGCTCCACCACGATCACGGTGTTGCCCAGGTCGCGCAGTCCGCGCAGCGTCCCGAGCAGGCGCTCGTTGTCCCGCTGGTGGAGGCCGATGCTGGGCTCGTCGAGGATGTAGAGCACACCGACCAGCCGCGAGCCGATCTGGGTGGCCAGGCGGATTCGCTGGGTCTCGCCCCCGGAGAGTGAAGTCGCGCCCCGGCCCAGGGTGAGGTAATCGAGCCCGACGTCGCGCAGGAAGCGGAGCCGGTCGCCCACCTCCTTGAGGATCGGCCCGGCGATCTCGGCATCGAGGCCCCGGGTGCCGTTGCTCCGGAGGGGGATCCGCTCGAAGAACTCGATCGCCCGGAGGACCGGCAGGTCAACCACGTCGCCGATGCTCCGGCCCTCGACCAGCACCGCCAGGCTCTCGGCCTTGAGCCGCTTCCCGCCGCAGGTCTGGCAGGGCTGCTCGACCATGAACTCCTCGAGCGAGGCCCGCACCGCGTCGCTGGCGGACTCGCGGTAGCGCCGCTCCACGTTCTTGAGGATGCCCTCCCACTCGGTCTCGTAGTCGCTCCGCCCGCGGCCGCCGTCGGCCTGGAAGCGGAACCGCCCCTCCGCCCCGTGCAGCAAGGCGTGGCGGGCGGGATCGGCGATCTCGCCCCAGGGGGAGTTGAGGTCGAACTTGAACGCCCGGGCCAGCGTGGGCAGGACGACCTTCCGCAGGTAGCCGGTCGGCTCGCCCCAGGGCAGGACCACGCCCTCGAGGACGCTGATGCTGGGATCGCCGAGGATCAGCTCGGCGTTGACTTCGCGCCGGGTGCCGACGCCGTGACAATCGGGACAGGCGCCGAAGGGCGAATTGAAGGAGAACTGCCGCGGCTCGAGCTCCGGCAGCGAGAGACCGCAGACCGGGCAGGCGAAGCGCTCCGAAAACATCACCGACCGGGCGACGCCGTCGTGACGGACCACCTCCACCACGCCGTCGGCGGTCTTGAGCGCGGTCTCGATCGAGTCGTTGAGCCGCGAGCGGTCGGTCGGACGGACCACCAGGCGGTCCACCACGACCGCGATATCGTGGTTCTGCCGACGGTTCAGGGCCGGCACCTCGGTCAGGTCGTAGGTGCCGCCGTCCACCCGCACCCGGACGAAACCTCGCTTGCGCACGTCTTCGAGCAGGTCGCGGAACTCGCCCTTTCGGCCCCGCACCATGGGCGCGAGTACCTCGATCCGGGTGCTCTCGGGCCAGCCGAGGACCGTATCCGTGATCTGGGCAGCGCTCTGCCGCGTCACCGGGGTACCGTCGTTGGGACAATGCGGCACGCCGACCCGGGCCCAGAGCAGCCGGAGGTAGTCGTAAATCTCGGTGACGGTGCCCACAGTGGAGCGCGGGTTCTGCCCGGTGGTCTTCTGCTCGATCGAGATGGCCGGCGAAAGCCCCTCGATGGCGTCCACGTCGGGCTTTTCCATCAACCCGAGGAACTGGCGGGCGTAGGCCGACAGGGACTCGACGTAACGACGCTGCCCTTCGGCGTAGATGGTATCGAAGGCGAGCGAGGACTTGCCGGACCCCGAGAGCCCGGTGATGACAGTGAGTCGATTGCGGGGGATCGAGACGGAGATGTCTTTGAGGTTGTGCTCGCGAGCGCCCCGCACCACCAAGAATTCCTGAGCCATAGCCCCGAAAGCTACCCGAAGGCCGGGCCGAGGGTCAACGG
Source organism: Gemmatimonadales bacterium (assembly GCA_036566145.1). Classification (GTDB taxonomy): domain Bacteria; phylum Gemmatimonadota; class Gemmatimonadetes; order Gemmatimonadales; family GWC2-71-9; genus CAVVWJ01. The sequence continues at coordinate 2,933 of DATCWW010000223.1, read as the reverse complement.
GTTCCTCTTTGGGCAGCCGCCTTCTACCATACGGGGCCCCCAATGACCATTCTGCCGTGATCACCGTGATCGTGGACGATCTTGCATTCCTCGCGGTGGACGCCGTCGTCCGGCCGGCCGACGAGTCGCTCGCGCCACTTACCTCAGAAGGTTCGCGCCTGGACCGCCTGGCGGGCGAGCGCTTCGCCGCCCAGCGGCGGGTCACTTCTCCGCTCCAGGCCGGCGCCGCCGTCGTGACCGGCGGTGGCGATTTGGCCGCTCCGTACGTCCTGCATGCCGTGATCCGGGATCGACAGACGCCGGTGGACCGGGCCACCGTGCGCCGGGCGCTGGTCTCCGCCTGGCAACGCGCGGGAGACTGGGGTCTCCGCCGCTTGGCCGCGCCCCTGGTCGGTACCGGACCGGGCGGGTTGAGCGAGGAGGAGGCGGCCCGGATCCTGGCGGAGACCTTCCCCCAGGATCAAGGGGAGCAGGGGATGGCGCTGGCGATCGTGGTGGAAAAGGAAACGACCCGGGATCTGGTGGCGGCCATCGTGGGGAGGACGGCGTGATCCGGCTGGCGGACCTGACCAAGCGCTACGGCAAGTTCACCGCGGTGGACGCCATCACCCTGCACGTGCCCCGGGGCGAGCTGTTCGGCCTGCTGGGTCCCAACGGGGCCGGCAAGACCACCACGATGCGCATGATCGCCGGCATCCTGCGGCCGACCAGCGGCAGCATCACCGTGGCGGGGATCGATCTGCTGGACCGCCCGCTCGCCGCCAAGGCCAAGTTGGGCTTCATCCCCGACCGGCCGTTCGTCTACGACAAGCTCACCGGCGGGGAATTCCTCCGGTTCGCCGCCGCGCTGTACGGACAGCAGGGCGCGACCGTGGAGCGGCGGATCGACGAGCTGCTGGAGCTGTTCGAGCTGACGCCGTGGAAGGGCGAGCTGACGGAAAACTACAGTCACGGCATGCGCCAGAAGCTCATCATCTGCGGCGCGTTCGTGCACCGGCCCGAGCTCATCGTGGTGGATGAGCCCATGGTCGGGCTCGACCCCAAGAGCGCCCGCCTGCTCAAGGATTTGTTCCGCCAGTTCGTGGACCGGGGCGGCACCGTCCTGATGAGCACGCATACCCTGGAGGTGGCCGAGGTGATGTGCGACCGGATCGCTATCGTCTACCGGGGCAAGGTGGCCGCGCAGGGCACCCTGGCCGAGCTGCGCGAGCAGACCGCGTCCGGCAGCAGCTCGCTGGAGGACATGTTTCTCAAGCTCACCGGCGGCCTCCGGGAGCATCAGCTCGATTCGGTCTTCGAGGGCTGAGGTGGCCGCGACGGGCGCGACCCAGCCGGGCCTCTGGACCCTCCTCATCCCGAAGCGGCGCGGCGGGCTCGCCCGGCTCCGGCAGCAGCGGAGCGGAAGCTGGCCCAAGGTGTTGCTGCTCACCCTCGTCGGCGGGGTGTTCTGGACCGGCATCTTCGGCATCGCCTACCGGGTGCTGAGCTACATCCAGCGGGTGGCCGATATCGGCGACCTCCTCGCGGGCAAGATGCTCAGCGTCATCCTGCTGGCGTTCCTCACCATCCTGCTGCTCTCCAACGTCATCACGGCGCTCTCGACCTTCTTCCTGGCCAAGGACCTCGACCTGCTGGTGGCGGCGCCGGTGGGGGGCGTGCGGATCTACCTGGCCAAGCTGAGCGAGACCGTGGTGCACTCGTCCTGGATGGTGGGGCTGCTCGCCCTGCCCATCCTGTCCGCCTACGGGATCGTGTACCACGGAGGGCCGCTCTTTCCGCTGGTCGCGGCGGGGGCCCTCCTTCCCTTCCTGGTGTTGCCCGCGGTGGCCGGGGTGATCGTCACCCTGCTCCTGGTGAACGTCTTTCCTGCGCGGCGCACCCGGGAGCTGCTCGGTCTGATCGGACTGGGCGGGCTGGGCGTCGTGCTCATCCTGCTCCGGGTGATTCAACCCGAGCGGCTGGCCCGCCCCGAGGGGTTCCAGAATTTCCTGGACTATCTCGTGGTGCTGCGGACGCCGACCAGCCCGCTCCTGCCGAACGAGTGGGCCACGTCCATGATCATGAACTGGCTGCTCCGGGTGGCCGACCCGCGTCCGGTGATTGCGCTCTGGGGCTCGGCGGCGGCCGCCCTCGCGCTCGGCACGTTCGCGCACGGCCGACTCTTCCTCTCCGGCTATTCCAAGGCGCAGGAGGGAGGCGAGCGGAAGGTGCGGCGGCCGCTCCGCGGTCCCTTGGGTGTGGCCCTCAACCGGCTGCCGCCGGCCAAGCGCGAGTTCGTGCTCAAGGATCTCCGTCTCTTTTTCCGCGACAACACCCAGTGGAGCCAGCTGATTCTGCTCGGGGTCCTGCTCCTCATCTACATCTTCAACATCAAGTCACTGCCGATCCATTCAGGCGAGCGGATCCCCTTCGCCCTGGTGACGATGATCTCGTTCCTCAACCTGGGGCTCGCGGGATTCGTCCTGGCCGCGGTGGCGGCGCGGTTCGTCTTCCCCGGACTCTCGCTGGAGGGCCGGCAGATGTGGCTCCTCCGCTCCAGCCCGCTCGACCCGCGGGCCATGCTCTGGAGCAAGTATTGGATGGGGACGGCGCCCCTGCTGCTTCTCGCTCTGGCGATCACCATCCTGACCAACGGGCTGCTGCGGGTGAGTCCGTTCATGATGGCGGTGAGCGTGGGGACGATCACGCTGTACACTCTCGCGGCCTGCGCGCTGGCGCTCGCCTTCGGCGTCTACTACCCGCAGTTCGGCACCGAGAACGCGGCCCAGATTCCTACCAGCTTCGGCGGGGTGGTCTACATGATGGCCAGTCTGAGCCTGCTGGCGGTGGTCATCATGATCGAGGCGATTCCCGTAGCCGCGCACCTCCGCGCCGCGCACCAGGGCCTCCCGCCCGGCAGCGGCGGCACGCTCGCGCTCGCGCTGGGCGGCGCG
>DATCWW010000222.1:0-2245 GCA_036566145.1 Gemmatimonadales bacterium | reverse complement strand
GCGAAGAGGAGGATCATCGGGGCCGCGGAGGGGAGCATCATCGCCGCCGTCATCACGGCCCACATCGCGAAGAGTCCCGCCACCTCGGCGGCGGACCAGCCGCGCATGGCCCCCATCGCCATCGCCGCCATTCCGGTGCCGGTGCCGGGCCGCATCCCGGTGGCCATGCGCCAGAGCTCCAGCCAGGCGAGCGCCGTCACCAGCGCCAGCCCGATGGCCGCCACCGGCCGGTCGGACCGGCCCAGGCGCTCCAGGCTCAGGCTGCGTTGGGCCAATGCACTTCGGCGGTGGCCCGCACCTCGTAGGCGGTGCGCGGCCCGGCTCGGGGTGAAGCGGTCACTCAGGTCCTCCTACGTTAGAGAGGCCGGAACAGCCATGTCGGCTGTGGAGTACAGTGGGGCGGCCATGCCCATAAGCTGCGGTCCTCGGCGGATGGGACGCAAGGCGGCACAGGGCAAGCTGGAGGCGGTTCTGGTTCACCGTCTCGGCTCGCTCGTCAGCCGGGCCAGCCCCTGCTTCGCCTCCGTGACGTACAGCTGAAGCTCGGGATCGGCGTGCCGCCACACGTCGGCCACGTACTGGTAGCCGCGAACGGCCGTATCCCGCTCGCCCAGCCTCTCCGCGACTCGCGCCCGCTCCAACGCCCAGATCACCGCGCTGGGCACGGTCAGATCGACGAGCCAGCCGTCCAGCAGCGCCGCCGCCCTCCGATCGTCCCGGCCCGAGGCGAGCAACTGGCCCAGGGTCATGCGCTGCTGGTAGCAGAGGAGACACAGGGAGTCCGGCAGGGCCTCCAGCCGGCGTACCGCCGTGGCCGTATCGTGCCGCAGGAGCGCCAGGTAGGCCCGGGCCGCATCCGCGGTGTACCGCGCGATCCCGCGGTCCACCTCCAGCGGCGCGGCGCGGGCGAGTGAATCGGTACGACGCTCGATGGCCTTGATGGTGGCGCTGTCATGCCGGGCAGCCCACCACGGCAGGGTGGTCGCCACGCCCACCACCCGGTTGCCCTCCGCGATGCGGTGGAAGAGACGCACCGCCGTATCCGGCAAGTCCTGGGCGACCAGGCCGGCTTCCACCAGGTGGACCGGGAGCGCCTCCGGGTTCTGATAGATGATTCGGACCGCCTCGCGAACGTGCCCGCGAAAGAGCAGGGCAGTGCCGACCCTCAGCTGGCGGTCCGCCGGGCCCAGCCAGGCGGCGTCGCCCGGGGGAGCGGCCGCCAGGGCCCGGCTCAGCGCGACGGCCGTCTCGGCCGAATCCGGCATCTGAGCCACGGCCAGCCCGGCGTCGCGGAGCGCTTGGGGTGATGCCTGCCGGATGAGACGCCCGGCTTCCTCGGGCGTGGCACCTCGTCCGACGAGCTGGTCGGCCAGGCGGATCCCGCCGACCGATGCGTCGGTCGGCTGGAGGGCCAGGTATCGTGTGGCGTACCGGTGGCCGACCTCGGGCCCGCCCAGCCAGAACCCCAGCGCGACCGCGTGGATGTAGGACGGCGCGAAGGCGGAATCCTGCCGGATGGCCCGGTCGAACGCCTCCAGCGCCTCCGCCGGCGTATGCCCGGCCGGAAAGCCCCAGTGGAAGCGTGCCTCGCCGAGGACATACCACGACTCCGCGTCGTCGGGATACCGGCCGGTAAGCTCCTCCGCCAGCGCGTGGAGCCGGCGCAACGCCGACCAGCGCCAGCGGGGAACCGTGGCGTTCACTTCGGCCAGCACCGAATCGGCGGTGAGGAGGAGGCTGTCCCGCGGGGCCAGTCCGTGAGTCAGCGCCCCCGCCCGCATCGCCTGCGCCAGGTAAACGGAGTCGTCCGACGAGTGCTGCCACCCCAGCACCTTGCCCGATCGCCAAAGCGCGAGCGCGAAATTGCTGTCGAGGGATATTGCCTGGCCGTAGGCGGCGAGGGCCGAGTCCCAGGAGGCGCGCCGGTACCACTGCTCGCCCCGCAGGAACGCCTTGAGCGCGGGCAGGGAGGTCGACCCCATGGCGGTGGCCCGGAACACCTCGATCCGTCGGGTGCGTCCAAGCTCGCGCAGCAGCCGAACAGTGAGCGAGTCGGCCAGCCGGTCCATCCGGTCGGCCGCGTCGCGCAGCTCGATCTCGGCCAGACGGCGTCCGCCGGCGACGTCGAGCGCGGTGACCGTGAGCCGGGCGGAGTCGGGCCCGGCGCCGATCAGCGTGCCGAACACCACCAGCCCCGCCCCCGTACGCCGGCCCAGCTCGCCGGCGGAGGGCGGGTCGGCCCGGC
>DATCWW010000516.1:0-11129 GCA_036566145.1 Gemmatimonadales bacterium | reverse complement strand
CGAGGCGCTGACAGCGGCCGCGCTGGACGAAGGGCTGGTCGTGTGGCCCAATACCGGGCATGCCGACGGCGTCAACGGCGATCTCGTGATGCTCGCGCCGCCGTTCGTGATAACCGAGGATCAGGTAGACGAGCTGGTGAGCTCGCTCGGCCGCGCGCTGACCCGCGTGGCGGAGCGGCTGGGAGCGGCACGATGACTACGGCCACCAAGATCACCTATACGAGCGCGTCGGGGAATCTCGACGAGTTCCATCAGCAGTTCGACGTGGGACTGGCCGCCGTGCGCGCCGCCGCCGGCCGGGAGCATCCCTGCCTCATCGGCGATCGCCCGGTCAGCGGCACCGGCAAGCCGCTGGAGGACCGCTCGCCCATCGACACCCGGATCCTGCTCGGCCGGTTCGCGGTGGCGGGCCCCGCCGAGCTGGACCAAGCGGTCAGCGCGGCCCGGGCGGCGCAGCGCGATTGGGGTCGGCGCCCCTGGCGCGAGCGCGTCGCCCTGCTTCGCCGGGCGGCCGAGCTGATCCGCGAGCGGAAGTACGAGCTGGCGGCGCTCATGGCCATCGAGGTGGGAAAGAGCCGCCTGGAAGCGATGGGTGACGCCGAGGAGTCGGCCGACCTGATCGACTACTACGCCGCCCAGGTGGAGGAAGCGAACGGCTTCGTGCGGACGATGGAACAGGTCACCCCGGTCGAGCGGAACACCGACCTGCTCCGGCCCTACGGCGTGTTCGCCTGCATCGCGCCGTTCAACTTTCCGCTCGCGCTCTCCACCGGCATGTCGTCGGCCGCCCTGCTCGCTGGGAATACGGTCGTGTACAAGCCCTCGGAAGACACGCCGTGGACCGGGCTCCGGCTGGCGGAGATCTACCGGGACGCCGGTGTGCCGCCGGGTGTCTTCAACTTCATCCCGGGCCGCCGGGAGGAGATCGGCGACGCGATCTGGCAGCACCCCGGCGTGGACGGCATCGTGTTCACCGGCTCCCGGGAGGTCGGGCTGCGGATTCACCAGGGGATCAGCCGCCGTTGGGTCAAGCCGGTGCTGATGGAGCTGGGCGGCAAGAACGCGACGGTGGTGACCCGGAACGCGGATCTCGACGCGGCCGCCGAGGGCGTGATGCGCTCGGCGTTCAGCCTGCAGAATCAGAAGTGCAGTGCCACGTCCCGGGTGTACGTGGAGCGGCCGGTGGCGGCCGAATTCACGGAGCGGCTGCTGGACCGCACCCGGGCCATCCGGATGGGCGATCCCACCGAGCGCGACGTGTACTTCGGTCCGGTGATTAATGACCGTGCGGTCGCGCGCTACGAGCGAGCCGCCGCGCTGGCTCGGCAGGAAGGCACCGTGCTGCTGGGCGGGGCCCGCCTGCGCGGCGGCGTGTTCGATCACGGGCACTTCGTGGCGCCGACCGTGGCCCGGGTGCCGCTCGCCAGCTCGCTCTTCCGCGAGGAGCTGTTCGTCCCGATCCTCGCGATCGGCGAGGTGGACAGCTTCGACCAGGCGCTGGCCGAGACCAACGCCGCCGAGTACGGCCTCACCGCCGGAATCTTTTCCCGCGACCAGGCCGAGGTGGAGCGGTTCTTCGATGAAGTCGAGGCCGGCGTCTGCTACGCCAACAAGCGCACCGGCGCCACGACGGGCGCCTGGCCCGGCGCCCAGCCGTTCACCGGATGGAAGGGCTCGGGCTCGAGCGGCAAGGGCGGGTGCGGACCGTACTACGTGGCCCAGTTCACCCGGGAGCAGAGCCGGACGGTCATTACCTGAGATCTGGCAGATGAATATGGCCGCAGATGAACGCAGATGAACGCAGAGATGAAACAGGAAGATTGGGATCGGCAACTAACCTAATGAGCTTTGCATATGTCGGTTAACGATTCGCTGTCATCCCGAGCGAACGCGAGGGATCTTGCCCGGGAATGGTTCGAGCTAGGCGGAGAAGATCCTTCGGTCGCTGCGCTCCCTCAGGATGACACCGGGTTAAGCGACTTACGCAAAGCACATTAGTTAGACCAACGAACGATTCCATCAATTTCAATTGCGTTATATCTGCGTTCCCCTGCGTTCATCTGCGGCCATATACTTCGCTGCAACCAGCCAAGAGGTACACGCGTGCGCGACTATCCCAGGATCGTGGTTCCCCCGCCCGGCCCGAAGGCCAAGGCCATCGTCGAGCGCGACGAGGCCTGGGCCGCCCGCGCCTACATCAAGGAATATCCGCTGGTCATCGCGGGGGGCCGCGGACCCATGGTGGAGGACGTGGACGGCAACCGGTTCCTCGACTTCATGGCGGGGATCGCGGTCTGCTCCACCGGATACAACCACCCGACGGTGGTCAAGGCGGTGCAGGACGCGGCGGGGCGGTTCCTCCACATCTGCGGCTCGGATTTCTACTTCGAGTCGATGGCCGCGCTCTGCGAGCGGCTGGGCCGGATCGCCCCGGGCCCGTCGCGCAAACGGGTCTTTCTCACCAATTCCGGCACCGAGGCCACGGAGGGGGCGATCAAGCTGGCCCGCTACGCTACCCGCCGCACCGCCATCATCGCCTTCCGGGGCGCGTTCCACGGGCGCAGCACCGGGGCGGTGTCGCTCACCTCGAGCAAGGCCCGACAGCACGCCGGCTTCGGCCCGCTGCTGCCGGACGTGCACCACGTCCCCTACGCCTATCGCTACCGCTGCCAGTTCTGCGCCGATCGCGACGAGTGCACCCGCGGGTGCATCGGCGCCATCGAGGAGCTGTTCAGCCGGCATCTCGACCCGCGCGACGTGGCCGCCATCTTCGTGGAGCCGGTGCAGGGCGAAGGCGGCTACGTCGTTCCGCCGACGGGATGGCTGCGCGACCTCCGCGCCCTGTGCGACCAGCACGGCATCCTGCTGGTGGCGGATGAGGTGCAGTGCGGCGTGGGGCGCACCGGAAAGATGTGGGCCTGCGAGCACGAGGGTGTCGAGCCCGATATCCTCCTGACCGCCAAAGGACTCGGGTCGGGGATGCCGATCGGGGCGATGGTCGCCCGCGAGTCGGTCGACACCTGGGAGAGCGGCGCGCATGGCTCCACCTTCGGCGGCAACCCGGTGTGCTGCGCCGCGGCGCTGGCGACGCTCGACCTGGTCGAGGGCGGGCTCATGGCCAACGCGGTCCGCATGGGCGAGCGGCTCACGGCCGGGCTGCGCCGGCTGGAGGAGAAGCACGGCTGCATCGGCGAGGTGCGCGGCGTGGGGCTCATGGTCGGCGTCGAGTTCGTGAAGGACCGCCGGACCCGCGAGCCCGCAGCCGAGCTGCTCGAGAACCTCGTGCTCACCGCCTTCCAGCGCGGGCTGCTGCTCCTGGGCGCGGGCAAGAGCACGCTCCGGCTGGCGCCGCCGCTGGTCGTGGACGAGGGAGACGTTGACACCGCGCTCGCCCTGCTGGACGGCATCCTGGGCGAGCTCGATTGAGCGATCGCTCGAAGGTCACCACCATGCGGGACGCCGTCGCCGAGCTGGTGCGGGACGGCGACACGGTGGTCATCGAGGGATTCACCCACCTCATCTGCTTCGCGGCGGGGCACGAGATCATCCGCCAGCGCCGGCGCGATCTGACCTTGTGCCGGCTCACCCCCGACCTGGTGTACGACCAGATGATCGCCGCCGGTTGCGCCCGCAAGCTGGTCTTCAGCTGGGCCGGGAACCCGGGCGCCGGCAGCCTGCACGCCTTCCGGCGCGCGGTCGAGCGGGGAACCCCGCCACTCGAGCTGGAGGAATACTCCCACTTCGGGATGGTGGCACGGCTGAGCGCGGGCGCGGCACGACTCCCGTTCTGGCCGCTGCGGGATTACATGGGGACCGACCTGCCCGAGGCCAATCCCCAGATCCGCACCGTAACCTGCCCCTACACCGGTGAGACGCTCGCGACCGTTCCCGCGCTCAACCCCGACGTGACGATCGTCCATGCCCAGCGGGCCGACGCCGAGGGGAACACCCAGATCTGGGGGCTCCTCGGCGTTCAGAAGGAAGCGGCGCTCGCATCCAGCCGGGTGATCGTGGTGGTCGAGGAGCTGGTGGACCAGACGGTCATCCGGGCGGACCCCAACCGCACCATCATTCCCGGCCTCGCCGTGAACGCCGTGGTGGTCGAGCCCTGGGGAGCGCACCCGAGCTATGCCCAGGGGTATTACGACCGCGACAACGACTTCTACGTGGCGTGGGAAGCGATCAGCCGCGACCCCGACGCGCTGGCCCGCTACCTCGACGAGTTCGTCCACGGAGTGCGCGATCGGGCGGAGTACGTCGCCAGATGCGACGGGCTGGAGCGGCTTCGAGCCCGCCAGCAGGTGTGCGCGGGGGTGAACTATGGGTATTGAGAGGCGCAGGGGCGCAGGGACGCAGGGGCGCAGAGGCAGGCGGTTGCCGGCGCGTCAGCTGATGCAGCGGCGCCCGTTCGCTTCTGCGCCCCTGCGCTTCTGCGCTCCTGCGCTCCTGCGCCTCTGCGCCTCTGCGCCTCTGCGCCCCTGCGCCCCTGCGCCCCTGCGCCTCTGCGCCCCTGCGCCCCTGCGCCCATGACCTACTCCCCCTCCGAGATGATGGCCGCCGTCGCCGCCCGCGAGCTTCGCGACGGCGAGGTCGTGTTCGTCGGTATCGGCCTGCCCAACCTGGCCTGCAACCTCGCCCGGGCCACGCACGCGCCGCGGCTGCTGCTGATCTACGAGTCGGGCGCGGTGGGCGCCGAGCCCGAGCGGCTGCCGGTGTCCATCGGCGATCCGGCCCTGGTGACCGGATCCCTCATGGTCTGCGGGATGGCGGACGTGTTCCAGGGACTGCTGCAGAACGGCCGCATCGAGGTCGGGTTCCTGGGCGGCGCGCAGATCGACCGCTTCGGCAACATCAACACCACCGTGATCGGTTCCTACGCTCGGCCCAAGGTCCGGCTTCCGGGTAGCGGCGGCGCCGCGGAGATCGCCATCCACGCCCGGCGCACCCTGGTGGTGAGCCGCCTCAGCCCGCGCGCCTTTCCAGCCGAAGTGGACTTCATCACCAGCCCGGGACACCGCATGAGGGGACGGGACCGGCGCCAGCTCGGCATGCCCGGCGCCGGGCCGGTGCGGGTGGTGACCGACAAGGCGATCCTCAATGCGGACCCCGATAGCGGCGAGCTGGTGCTCGCCGCGCTCTACCCCGGCGTGACGCCAGACGACGTCCAGGCCGGAGTCGGGTGGCCGCTTCGAAGCCGCCCCGCGCTGGCCGATGTCGCCCCTCCCACCGCCCGCGAGCTGCAGCTCCTCCGCGAGGTGCTCGATCCGCGGCGACTCTACCTCTCCAGCTGACGCGAGACCCGATGACCGCCTCCGCAGAGCCCGCCGAGCCGACGACCCACGCGCCGGAGCTGCCCCGCGCGATGGGCCTGCGCGACCTGGTGCTGTTCAATGTGGTCACGGTCCTGAGCCTCCGCTGGCTCGCCACCGCCGCGGCCGCCGGGCCGAGCTCGATCGGACTCTGGCTGCTGGCGGCGCTCCTGTTCTTCATCCCTCAGGGACTCGCCGTCAGCGACCTCGCCGCCCGCTACCCCGACGAGGGGGGCATCTACGCCTGGACCAAGCGCACCTTCGGCGAGGGACACGGCTTCCTGTGCGGCTGGTGTTACTGGGTCAACAACATCCTGTACTATCCCAACCTGCTCATGTCCACGGCGGTGGTGGGCACGTACGTGATCGGGCAGGGGGAAACCGGGCTGGCCGACAACTGGCACTACGTGCTTCCCGCGACCCTCGTGGCGCTGTGGGTCGCCGTCCTGCTCAACATCGTCGGCCTGCGCACCGGGCGCTGGCTGCAGAACGCGGGCGCGGTGGGAACCTATCTCCCGGGCATCCTGCTGGTGGGTCTCGGCGCCTACGCCTTCTTCACCCGGCCCGCGGCGACCCCCATGCCGCTCGAGTCGCTGGTGCCCGACCTGAGCAGCCGCACCCGGCTCAATCTGTGGGCCTCGATCGCCTTCGCCTTCGCGGGACTGGAGCTTTGCGCGGTGCTGGGCGGCGAGGTGAAGGACCCCCGGCGCACCCTCCCCCGATCGATCCTGATCTCGGCGCCGTTCATCGCCTTCCTCTATGTCGCGGGCACCGTCTCGGTGCTCTGGCTGGTGCCGGCCGGTCAGGTGAACATCGTGTCCGGGTTCCTCCAGGCCCTGGCGGCGGGGGCCCGGGACATCGGCATCGGCGCCGGGTGGCTCGCCGCCTTCGCGGCGGCGCTCTACGTGATCGGCAACATCGGCGGAGTCGGCGCCTGGCTCACCGGGCCCGCCCGGGTCGCGTTCGTGATCGGCCTCGACCGCTACTTCCCGCCCGCATTCGGGCGGGTGCATCCCCGGTGGCAGACGCCCTATGTCGCCATCCTGACGCAGGCGGTGCTGGCAACGTTGTTCCTCTTCCTCTCGGTCCTGGGGAAGGGAACCACGGTCGAGAAGGCGTATCTGGTCATTCTCGACACGATGCTGCTGGTGTACTTCATCCCATACCTCTATCTGTACGCCTGTTTCCTCCGGGCCAGGATGCGGGAGGCCGGAACGGCCGGCCTGCTGGCCAGTCGCCCGGCCGCGCTGGTGATCGGTATCTGCGGCTTCGCCTTTACCCTGTTCGCCATGGGGATCGCGATGGTGCCGCCGGAGGCGCACGAGGCCGGGCTCTTCCTGCTCAAGGTGGTCGGCGGAGCCGGGTTCTGTGTCGCGATCGGGGGATGGATCTACTGGCGAGGGCAGCGGTGAGCCTGCCAGGCGGCATGGGGCCTTGTCATCCCGAGCGCAGCGAGGGATCTGCTCCGAACATTCGGGATGTCCGGGCCAGATCCCTCGCTGCGCTCGGGATGACAGGGGGACTTCTCCTCGGAGCGATCGCCCTTGCCACCGCCACCCACCCCGCCCCCCTCCACGCCCAGCGCGCCCCCGTTCTCCAGCAGATCAAGGTCCGCCACCCCTATTACTACCGGGAGATGTTCATCCCCCAGGCGACCAGCGGCCCTGGTGCCGCCACCTGGTCGCCCGACGGGAGCGAGCTGGTCTACGCGATGCAGGGCACGCTCTGGCGCCAGCGGGTCGGCAGCGACACCGCCGTGCAGCTCACCGACGGGCCCGGCTACGACTCCCAGCCCGACTGGTCGCCCGACGGGCGGCACCTCGTCTACGCCTCGTACCGGAACGATGCGGTCGAGCTTCGATTGCTCGATCTCACCACCGGCGGCTCGACACCGCTCCTGGCGAACGGAGCAGTGAATCTCGAGCCCCGGTGGTCGCCCGATGGCCGGCGGGTCGCGTTCACGTCCAGTCTGTACGAGGGACGCTGGCACGTGTTCACCGCCGAGGTGACGGATCAGGGCCACGCCGACCGGGTCACCAGAATCAGCGAAGACCGGGAGAGCGGACTTCCCCGTTACTACTACAACACCGTGGATCAGTACTTCTCCCCGTCCTGGTCACCGGACGGGACCGAGCTGCTGGCGATCTCCAACCGTGGGCACATCTGGGGATCGGGCACCGTCTGGCGAATGCCGGCGCGAGCGGGCGGAAGCGCGGCGGCGCGGGAGATTCGGGACGAGGAGACCACCTGGAAGGCGCGCCCCGACTGGAGCCGCGACGGACGGCGGGTAGTCTACGCGTCGTATGTCGGGCGGCAGTGGCACCAGCTCTGGCTGATGACGGCCGACGGCGCCAACCCTCTGCAGCTCACCTACGGCGACTTCGATGCGGTGTCGCCTCGCTGGTCCCCCGATGGGCGGCGGATCGTGTACGTCTCCAACCAGACCGGCAACACCAGCCTGCGCGTCGTCGAGGTGCCGGGGGGAGCGGGGAGCGAAGTCCGCGTCCGGCACCGGGTCTATCGCTCGCCCGTGGGCCGGCTCCGCCTGACCGTGGCGTCGCCCGCCAGGGTGTCGGTGACCGGACCGGACGGCCGAAGCTTCGCGCCCGACGACGCCTGGCGTCACGCCGACGACGGCTTCGACCGGCGCGAGCGCCGGATGGAGTACGGCTACTTCCATACCGCCGGCCGCTCGGAGCTGACGCTTCCGGCCGGACGGTACACGATCGAGGTGTCCCGGGGTCCGGCCTGGCGGGTCGTGCGGCGAGACGTCGAGATCGCCGCCGGCGCCGACACCGCGCTCCGCGTCAGCCTCCAGCCGCTCGACGACCTGGACCGGCGTGGCTGGCGAAGCGCCGACCTCCACGTGCACATGAACTACGGCGGAGCGTATCGGGCGACGCCTCGGACGCTCCTCCGCATGGCCCGCGCCGAGAATCTCGACCTGGTCGAGAACCTGATCGTGAACAAGGAGGGACGGATCCCCGACATCGAGTATCCCGTGGGCCGGGATCCCGTGTCCACCGCCACGACGGTGATCGTGCACGACCAGGAATTCCACACCAGCGTCTGGGGGCACGTCGGCCTGCTGGGCCTGCGCGACCACGTCCTGCTGCCCGGCTACTCGGGCTATCAGGGGACCGCGGCGGCGAGCCTCGTCCCCACCAACGCCGAGGTGGCCGACCTCGCGCACGCGCAGGCCGGGATCATGGGATACGTGCACCCGTTCGACAGCGATCCCGATCCGGCCGATACCACCCGTCCGCTCACCGCCGAGTTCCCGGTGGATCTCGCCCTGGGCAAGATCGACTACTACGAGGCGCTGGGGTTCGTGGACGACCCGATGGCCACGGCACACGTCTGGTATCGCGCGCTGAACTGCGGCTTCCGGCTTCCAGCGGGCGCCGGCACCGACGCGATGACGAACTTCGCGTCGCTCCGCGGGCCGGTCGGGATGAACCGGGTCTACGTGCACACCGGGCCCGGGCTGAATCAGCGGCGGCTGCTCGATTCGCTCCGCGCCGGCCGAAGCTTCGCGACCAACGGGCCGCTGCTCGCGCTCTCGGTCGAGGGACGCGGGCTCGGCCAGGAGCTGCGGCTGGAGCGTCCCGGAACGGTGCGGGCGCGCGTCCGGCTTCGCTCCAACGTTCCGATGGACCATCTGGAGCTGGTATTGAACGGCGAGATCCGGGAGATCCCTGTTGGCGGTGAGCGCCGCATGGCGGACACCACCGTCGAGGTGCAGGTGGAGCGGAGCGGATGGGTGCTGCTCCGAGCCCGGAGCGACCGCGCCATCGAGCCGGTGCTGGACCTCTATCCCTATGGGACGACCAGCCCGGTCTACCTGACCGTCGCCGGGGCACCGGTCCGCTCGGCGGAAGACGCGGACTACTTCCTGCGCTGGATCTCCCGGCTGGAGGCGGCGGCGAATGCGAGCCGCGATTGGAATACCGAGGCCGAGCGTGCCGCGACGCTGGACCTCATCCAGCGCGCCCGCGAGGAGTTCGAGCGCCGGCGTCCGTAACGGCGCGGCCGATACCTTGACGGAGCCACGGTCACCGGCAATAGCTTCGGCGGCTTTCTCTCAGGAGCGCTGCTTGCCGCCCACGACGGTTGGAACCCGATGATCGCCACCGGCCTGCTGGCCCTCGCTGTCGCCGCGGCACCGCCGCCCGCCGTGCCGCCCCGGCTCGTCGTCGTCATCGCGGTGGACCAGCTCCGCGCCGACTACCTCGACCGCTTCCGACCCTGGTTCGGACCCGACGGGTTCAACCGCTTCCTCCGGACCGGGGCGGTGTACCCGCGCGCCCGGTACGAGCACGTCACCACCGAAACCTGTCCCGGCCACGCCGTGATGCTGACCGGGAGCTACGCCAGCGTGAACGGCATCGTCGCCAACCAGTGGTACGATCCGGTGCAGGAGCGTCCGGTCTACTGCGCGGAGGACGGCTCGGTCACCCTCGTGGGAGCGCGGGGGGCCGGGCGCTCGCCCCGGCGACTGCTCGGCGCCACGGTCGGCGACCTGCTCAAGCTCGCCACGGCGGGCCGGAGCCGGGTGGTGACGGTATCGGCCAAGGACCGCGCCGCGATCATGCTGGGCGGGCATCGGGCGGATGCCGCCTACTGGATCGTGGATACCCTGTTCGTGACCTCCTCCTGGTACCGGCGCGACCTTCCGGCGTGGGTCAGCGCGGTGAACCGCTCGGGAGCGGTGACCCGCTACTTCGGCACTCGATGGGAGCGGCTGCTGCCGGCGTCGGCCTACGCGCTCGTGGGCCCGGACGACGTCGCGGCCGAGGCGGAAGTCGAGGGGATGGGCCGGACCTTCCCTCATCGGATCGTGGACCTCGACGGGTTCGATCACAGCCCGATGGCGGACCAGGCGCTGGCCGACTTCGCGATGCGGGCGGTGCGCGAGGAGGGCATGGGTCGGGACAGCATTCCCGACCTGCTGGCGATCGGCTTCAGCGCCACCGACCGGATCGGGCACCTGTACGGACCCGACAGCCACGAGATCATGGACCAGATGATCCGGCTGGACCGGACGCTCGCCCGCCTGTTCGCCTTCCTCGACCGCACGGTGGGGCCCGGCCGGACGCTCATCGTCCTCACGGCCGATCACGGCGTCGCCCCGCTGCCGGAGAAGCTCGGCGAAGGGCTGCCGGACGGGCCCCGGCGCATCGATCCCGCGGTGCTCGATTCGGCGGTGAGCCTGGCGCTGACCGACCGCTACGGGCCGCCCTCGGGCAGTGGATGGGTGAGCTACGACGAATTGCCGATGTTGTATCTCAGCCGGACCGCCCTGGCCGCGCGCAAGGTCGGCCTCGAGACCGCCGAGCGTGTCGCGCAGGCGGCGCTCCTCGCGGTGCCCGGCGTGAATGACGCGGTCACCGGTGTCGAGCTGACTCGGCTGCGCGCCGCCGGCGCGGAGTCCGACGTCATCAGGTCCTACTATCCGGCCCGGGGCGCCGATCTCTATTACTTTCTCGACCCGTACTGGCTGCCTACCACTGAGTCGACGGGCACCGACCACGGGAGTCCGTGGCGGTACGATCAGGAGGTGCCGCTGCTCTGGCTGGGGCCGGGAGTGCGGCCGGGGGTGCGCGCAGAGCCGGCCACGGTGGCCGACCTGGCGCCGACGCTGTCCCGCCTGCTGGGACTGGACACGCCCGGGGGAGCGCAGGGCAGGGTATTGGGGGAGATCCTGCGCTAGCCGACAGCCCTGGTGTAGCGGTTGTCATCCCGGCGCAGCGAGGGATCTGGCCCAGGCATCCCGGAACGCCGCCCAGATCCCTCGCTGCGCTCGGGATGACAGCACTC
>DATCWW010000502.1:0-21345 GCA_036566145.1 Gemmatimonadales bacterium | reverse complement strand
GCTCCGCGCGGCCCAGGCATCGCCGCACTCCACCTCGCCCGGCAACGCCACCGCGAGGCCCGCCAGCATCCCGGCCGCGTGCGCCAGGGCCGGGTCGCGCCGGGCCCAGAAGCGGGTAACCACCACGGTGCCCTGGGACGGCCGGGTGTAGAGATCGAACCCGTGCGCCAGTCGCCGCATCGCGCCCAGCCCCGTTCCCATGCTGCCACCCGTCGAATAGCCGTCGGCCATGCAGGCCGCGGCATCGCGCATCCCCGGGCCGGCATCCACGCAGAGAAGCTCGACGCCGCCACCGCCTTCCTCGAGCTGGCGGACCAGAAGCGTCCCCCGACCCGCGTGCCGCAGGACATTGGTGGCGAGCTCGGTGGCCACGATCCCCACGTCGCTCCTCGCCGCCTCGCTCAGCCCCGCGGCGGCGGCGAGGCTGGCCGCCACCCGGCGGGCCTCCCCGATACGGCTCCTGTCGTCCAGGGGGACGGCCGTGCTCGCCGGCACCACCGCCCTCACCGCCACCGCGCGCAGTAGACCCGGGTGCCCTGCCCAGGCTGGGAGTCGATGCGGAACTCGGTCATGAGCCGGCGGGTGCCGCTGAGCCCAAGTCCCAGACCGTTGCCGGTGGTGTAGCCGTCGGTGAGCGCGAGGTTGACGTCGGCGATGCCCGGACCGCTGTCTTCGAACGTCATGCCCAGGCCGCGCCGAGCGCCATCCTCCAGCATCACCAGCCGCACCGAGCCGCCTCGTCCATGGTCGAGCGTATTACGGGCCAGCTCGCTCGCGCCGGTGACCAGCTTGGTCTGATCCACCAGCGAGAAGCCGATCTCCGCCGCCCAGGTCCGGACCACCTGCCGCACTTTCACCACGTCGGCGCCGGAGCGGAGCGGCAGCTCCTCACTCCTGCTCGCCGGCATCCACGTCGCTCGTCTCGAGTGGGACCGGCTCGACCTCCACTACGTTCGAGGCGCGCCGCCCGTCGCCCCGGAGCAACGCCATCCCCCGCTCCACGTCCAGCGCGGTCCGCACCCCCGGAAGGGTCAGGCCCAGCTCCACCAGCGTGATGGCCACCGCGGGCTGCATCCCGACCAGCACCGTCCGCGCGTCCAGGATGCGAGCCATGCCCGCGATGTTGGCGATCATCCGCCCGATGAAGCTGTCCACCACCTCCACCGCGGAGATGTCGATCAGCACGCCGTGCGCGCCGGTCTTGGCGATCTTGTCGGTCAGGTCGTCCTGCAGCGCGAGGGCGAGCTGGTCGTGCATGTCCACCTGGATGCTCACCAGGAGGAGGTCGCCCATCTTGAGGATCGGGATCCGCTCCATGCCGCGCTCGCTACCGCCGCTGGACCGCGCGGCCCACCGCGAGACCCACCCGCTCGAGCGCGAGCGCGAACGCGTCGGCCAGCGACGCCTTGGTGATCACGTCGCTCAGATCCACGCCGAGGTGCACGATGGTCGAGGCGATCTGGGGCCGGATGCCGCTGATGATGCAGTCGGCCCCCATCAGGCGGGCGGCCGTGATGGTCTTGAGCAGGTGCTGCGCCACCAGGGTGTCCACCGTGGGGACGCCGGTGATGTCGATGATCGCGACGCTGGCCCCGGTCTCCACGATCCGCTGCAGCAGCGCCTCCATCACGATCTGGGTCCGGGCGCTGTCCAGGGTGCCGATCATGGGCAGCGCCAGGACGCCGTCCCAGAGCTTCACCACCGGGGTGGAGAGCTCCAGCATCTCCTCCTGCTGCCGGAGGATGACATGCTCCCGCCCCTTCTGGTACACCTCGGTGGTGTAGAGCCCCAGCCGGTCGATCAGGACGTTGGTGTGCCACACCTCGTCGAACACCCCCTCGCCCGATCCACCGTCCCGCCTGAGCTGCTCGAAAATCGGCTGCTTGAGCGAGAAGACGAACACCGCCGTCTCGGCGGGGCTGAATCCCTGCACCGCCCGGCTGGCCGAAATGCGGCCAAGGAAGTCCCGGACCGCAGTCCAGGGGGCCGCCTCGATCTCCAGCCCGCCGCTGTGGGCCGCCTGGCGCACCAGGGCCAGGAACTCGCGGGACTGTTCCCGCAGCTCGGCGTCGGACATGAGTCCGCGCTTGTTTCCGATGGTGGCGAGCTGCTCCTCGACCCAGCGCTCGAGGATGGGCCCCTCGTGCTTGGCGAGAAGCTCGGGAAGACGGGTAGTCGAGGCGGGGGTCACGACGACTCCAGGGAGACGGGATGACGGCAAGGCGATGGTTTGGAAGACGTTGCGTCCGGCGGAAGGTCACCGCCAGGGACCGTGTACGGTAACGCACTCATGCTCACGATTTCAACTCGCCGGGGTGCCGGCCGGCGGTCGGTGGCCTGAGACGCTCGCGATTATACCGGCTCGGCCCATCGCCCCCCGTGCGGTCCGTCACGAAGTGGCATTGGGTGCGGCCCTCGGCCAGATTTCGTCCCGGTCATGTCGAAGCCACGCCTCATCGGTCCCCTGCTCCGCGGCGCCTCCCCGGCGACCAGCAGCGGGGCCGGCACCCCCCGACGCATTCCCGACGACCTCCTCCGTCAGGTCTCCCGGCGGCTCGAGGTCATGTCGCTGATCGCCGCATCCCTCTGGTGCCTGGGGCCCGCCCTGGGCCACCTGGCACGGGCCAGATTGTCGGGCGATCCGAGCGCGGGCAGGTGGGAATTCCCCGACACCATCGCCGCGGGCAGCGTCGTCGCCTCGCTGGGGATGTACTGGTGGCTTCGCCGGCGGGAGCACGATCCCTACCGGGTCATGGACCTCGGCCTGATTTACCTGGTGGCGATGGCCTTCGCCATCGGGGTGATGATGCACGTGGGGCCGCTCGCCTCGGGCGAGCCGTCGCCCCACGCGGACCTCACCTGGATCGGGCCGGTGATCCTGATGTTCGCCGCCATCGTGCCGGCCGCGCCGTGGAAACTGTTCCTCGCTGGGTTCATCGCGGCATCCATGGATCCGATCGGGATGGTGGTGGCGCAGGCGGCGGGCCGGTATCACTTCGGCCCCTGGCAGAACGCCCTCCTCATGCACTACTCCAACTACCTGCTGCTCGGCGTCGCCATGGTCATCTCGCGGGTGGTGACCCGGCTCGGACTCCAGGTCGCTCGCGAGCGCGAGCTGGGGAGCTACCGCCTGGGCGAGCTGCTCGGCCGAGGGGGCATGGGCGAGGTGTACCTCGCGACCCACCGGATGCTGGCGCGGCCGGCCGCGATCAAGCTGATCCGTCCCGAGGCCCTCGGCGCCGATCGCGAGGCGGCGGAGCTTGCCGCGCGGCGGTTCCGGCGCGAGGCGGAGGCGGCGGCCAGCCTGCGCTCGCCGCATACGGTGGAGCTGTACGACTTCGGCCTGACCGAAGACCGCACGCTCTATTTCGTGATGGAGCTGCTGGAAGGGCTGGATCTGGAGACCCTGGTGGGCCGCCACGGCCCGCTCCCGGCCAACCGGACGATTCACCTGCTGCGGCAGGTCTGCGAGTCGCTGGAAGAGGCCCACGCCGCCGGCCTGGTCCACCGCGACATCAAGCCGGCCAACATCCACCTGGGCCGGATGGGGCTGCGCTACGACTTCGCCAAGGTGCTGGACTTCGGGCTGGTGAAGCCGGTGACCGGGATGAGCGAGGATTCCCTGGCGACCGCGGCGGGACTCACGCCGGGAACGCCGGCCTACATGGCGCCGGAGATGGCCCGGGGCGATCCGGTGGACGGCCGGGCCGACATCTACGCGCTCGGCTGCGTCGGGTACTTCCTGCTCACGGGGCAGCTGGTCTTCGAGGCGGAGAATGCCTTTCACGCGATCGCCCGGCACCTGAGCGCCCAGCCGCTCCCGCCCTCGGTTCGGGGTGGCGTCGCCCTGCCCCCGGGACTCGACCAGCTGATCCTCGCCTGCCTGGCCAAACAGCCTTCGGATCGGCCCGATGCCGGAGCGCTCGGCCGGGCGCTGGAAGAGATCCCGGTGGAGCCCTGGACCCAGGAAGACGCGGCGGCCTGGTGGCGACACGCCATCACCCCGGCGGCAGTCGGCTGAGCCGGCGGGCCGCAGCTTCGGAAACCATGGCTCACCGGACCTGCCGTCCGCACCGCCGGGACGAGGCGCTGGTCTTCCTCATGCTCTTGCTCTGCGCCGGCTACTTCGTGCCCCGCGCGGGCCGAGGCGACTGGAACGCGACCGCTCGCGCCGATCTGGTCTTCGCCGTGGTCGATCGCGGCGTGCTCTGGATCGACCACTACCACGAGAACACGGGCGACAAGGCGTATTTCGAGGGACATTACTACCCGGTCGGCTCGATCGGCCCCTCGCTGCTCGCGTTGCCGGCCTACCTGGTGCTCAAGCCCATCCTGGCCCTGCCACCGCTGGCTCGCCGGCTGGACCGAAGCGAAGCGGCGATCCGGGCGGAGCCGATTCCGCCCGGGGGCCATCGCGATGCCACCCCGCGCGAGCGCCTGGCCATGCTGGTCATGACGCTGGTCGCCGTCTCGCTTCCTTCGGCGGTGCTCGGTGTGGTGGTCTATCGGCTGGCCTGCCGGCTCGTGCCGCAGGAGACGGATGCGCTAGCCGTGGCACTGACCTATGGGCTCGCGACGGTCGCCTTCCCCTACAGCAAGGCGATGTTCCAGCACCAGGTGAGCGCCTTCGGCGCGTTCGTCGGGTTCTACCTGCTCTGGCGGGTCGCCCGTGAGGAGGCGGCGCCCTGGCGCCTGTGGGTGGCCGGGGTGCTCTTCGGCCTCGCGACCATCAGCGAGTATCCGGTGGCGCCGTTTCTTCTGCTCCTGGTGCTGTGGGCCTGGCGCGAGCTGCCGCGGCCCGGGGTGCTGCACCGGGTGGCCTGGGGCGCCCTGCCGCTCGGACTCCTGTTCGCGGCGTACAACTGGGTCATCTTCCACACCCCGTTTCCCGCCGGATACCGCTATCACGTGGAGTACCACGCGGTGTACGAGCAGGGCTTCATGGGCTTCACCGGCCCGACCTGGGCGGCGCTGTACGGCATCACCGTGAGCCCCTACCGCGGTCTCTTCTTTCTTTCACCGGTGCTGCTGCTGAGCCTGCCCGGGCTCCTCTTGCTCTGGCGCGATCCGCGCCTCCGCTCGACCGCCGTGCTGGTGGCGTTGCTCCTCGCCGGGTTCCTGCTCTACGTGGCGTCGTACCTGTTCTGGTCCGGCGGCGACACAGTCGGGCCGCGGTTCCTGGTACCGCTGGTCCCCTTCCTGATGCTGCCGCTCGCGCGGGCCTGGAGCGAATGGTCGCCGCACGGCGTCGGCCGGGTGGTGCTCTGGGGCCTGGTCCTGGTATCCGGATTCAATGTCTGGGTCCAGTCGATCGCGGACCAGCAGTATCCGCCCTATGAGTTCCGCGGCGAGGTCGTGACCAACCCCACCACGCAGTGGGCGCTACCGCTGCTGCGGGAAGGCGACGTGGCGTTGAACTACGGACACTGGCTGGGACTGCGCGGCCTCGCGACCCTGCTGCCGCTCGCGGCCGGGGCGGCGCTCATCGTCCTCGCCACCGTGCGGGGGCGACCGCGGGAATCTTGACCGGCCGCTCTTTCGGGATATATTCGGGTCAGGCACGTACCCGATGGAGGCCGCGGTGCTCTTTCCCCAATATCTCCCCCGGATCGCCCGGCTCTCACCGACTCGCTACCGGCCCACCACCAGACCGGCACAGCTCTGCCCCGAGTGCGCCGGTCCCCTGGCTCGCGCCTCGGCCTGCGTGACCTGTCCCACCTGCGGCTGGGGAAAGTGCGGGTGAGTATCGGGCAGCTCGAGCTGCCGGTCCTCGCGCCGGCGCCGAGGCAGCTCGACGTGCTCGACCGGCGGGTCCGCGGCACCACGTTTCTCGAGCTCAGTCCCCGCTCGGTGCTCAACAGCTCCGCCAGCACCCGGATGGGCTTCTGGTCGGTCAATCCCTACGTCGGGTGCGAGTTCGGCTGCACCTACTGCTACGCCCGCGATACCCACCGCTACGCCGTAGAGCGGGCCTCGGGCTCGTCGGGCGTCATGCCCGACGACGCCGCTCCCCTACCGGACTGGCTCGCGTTCGAGCGTCGCATCCTGGTCAAGACCACGGCGCCGGAGGTGCTGGCACGCACCCTCGATCCCGCGCGCCTGAACGGGCAGTCGCTGGTCATCGGCACGGCGACGGATCCCTACCAGCCGGCCGAGCGGCGATTCCGGATCACCCGGCGCCTGCTCGAGGTGCTGCTCCGCTTTCGCGACCTCTCGATCGGCATCATCACCAAGTCGCCGCTCATCGCGCGCGACGCGGCGCTGCTCCGCTCGTTGTCCGAGCGGCACGAGGTCACCATCCATCTTTCCGTCGCGACGGCGGACCGCGTCCTCGCCCGCCGGCTCGAGCCCCGCTCGCCCGTGCCCGAGGCCCGGCTCCGCGCCCTCGGACGGCTCAGCGCGGCCGGGGTCTACGGCGGCCTCCTCATCGCACCGATCGTTCCCGGGATCACCGACGACCGGCCCGGGCTCGGCCGCCTGATGGCGGCGGGGAAGGAAGTCGGTGCCCGCTACGTGGTCGGGTCGGCGCTCCGGCTCGGACCCGCGGCGCGGCGCCGCTTCCTGCCCCATCTCGAGCGCGAGTTCCCGGAGCTCGCCGAGCGGTACCGCCGGCACTTCGCCGGCGGCGAAGGAGTCAGCGCGGAGTACCAGGCCGCCCTGACCCGGCGGCTTCGCTCGCTGCAGGAGGAACACGGCTACCCACTCGACGAGGGCTACCGGCGTCGGCGCCAACTCGAGGGGCCGGCGTCCCGCCTGGGCGCGACGCCGGAGCAGCCGCTCCTCCTCTAGGATTCGGTCCGGTTCACCACCTCGTAGTGGGTGACGTGCTCGTCCCGGTCGATCAGATAGCGGTCGTCCTCCGGATAGAAGACGGCGCGCTCGATGTCCGGGCCGGCGAATGCCCGCACCGCGGCCTCCGATTCCCAGAAGGACACCATCAGAAACTCGGCGCGGCCGTCCACCAGGCGCCGGAGCGTCACCACGCCGAGGTTGCCCGGCACCGCGGTGTAGCCGGGCGTCCCCACGGCGTTCAGATACGCGAGATAGGCGTCGGCGTCGGCCGCGCGCACGGCGCCGCGCCACGTTCGAGCGATCATGCATCCTCCGGTGTGCTCCCCGACGAGCCGCTGGGGACGATCTAGTCCGTCACGTAGGTCCGGTAGAGCCGCTCCAGGGCGTCGGCGGGCTGGTCGGTGATCCCCTCGTGGATAGGCGAGGTCTGCAGCACATCCGAGCGGGGCGAGGTGAGCCAGTGAAAGCGCTCGGAGGGCGGCTCCAGCGCGACCGGGCCGGCAGCCGGATCGCCGGCGCAGATCTGCTGGTAGGTGTGGAGATAGCGGGCCAGCAACTCGTGGTCCACGCTGGGGAAGCGCCGGTGGAGCTCGCCCGGGTCCGTCACCACCCGCATGGCCAGGAACTCGGCGGTCCGCGCGTGCACGATGACGCCGATGGGCGCGAACGCCCCCAGGTGCACGTGGGGAACCACGCGCAGCACCGCGAAGTCGTACGCGATCCGCCCGGCGTCGCTCATCGGCGGGCCGACAAGGGGAGCGGACGGAGCCGGTGGAGACGTTCCCGCTCTTCCACCGCCGCGCCCACGAAGGCGCGCGGCGGCCGGAGCCGCGCCGTCAGATAGTCCAGGTATCTCGCGCGCTGCGCCGCCGGGGCCAGGTCGCCGGCGTACTCGGGGCCGGCCAGCAGCTCGTCCGGCACGGCCTCGACGATCGCGCGCAACGTCTCGCGATCCAGCAGCTCCGCCGACGTCTCGTCCACCGCTTCCAATCCATCGCTCCGCACCAGCAGCACGTGGCGCGCGATGAGCGGAAACGGTCCCCGCACCCGCTCGTCGGTCGCGCCGGCCCAGTCGTGATGGAGGTACAGCGCGGCGCCGTGGTCGATCAGCCACGGGCGGCGCTGCCAGATCAGCAGGTTGGGGTTGCGGTGGGTCCGATCGGGATTGGTCACCAGGGCGTCGAGCCAGACCAGCCGCGCGGCGAACTCCGGGGTGACCAGGTCGGCCGCGGCGGAGCCATCGAAGTTGAAGGCGCCGTCGAGATACCGCAGCCCCACGTTGAGGCCGTGACTCCGCCGCAGGAGATCCTGGATCTCGGGGTCGGGCTCGCTCCGGCCGAACGGCGGCGGCACCTCGACCAGCGCCAGCTCCGGCACCGGCAGCTCCAGCCGTCCCGCGATCAGTCCCACCAGCAGCTCGGCCACCAGCGCCCTCGGCCCCTGCCCCGCACCGCGGAACTTGACCACGTACAGGCCACCGTCGGTGTCCACCACCGCCGGCAGAGAGCCGCCTTCGCGGAGCGGCTGCACGTATCGGCCGGCGGTCACCCGGCGCAGGGTCGGGACGGTCATGGGGGGAAGTATACCGCCCGGCGTCCGGACCGGGCGGCGTTCCGCGCAATCATCGTCGGAGTCCACCCCCACCTTCGCGCGGAGCGGAGCTCGAGCGATGACAGCCGTTCTTTCCCCCGACACTCCATCGGGCGCGCACCGCATACGGGTGCGCGTTCCGGCCGGCCCGCCCCCGCGGCGCCGGGTGGATCACGTGGACCTGCTGCGCGGGCTGGTCATGGTCATCATGGTGCTGGATCACGTCCGGGCCTACTTCTCCGGGGCGCATTTCGATCCCACCGATCTCACCCGGACCACACCCGCGCTGTTCGCCACCCGGTGGATCACCCACTTCTGTGCCCCGACCTTCGTGTTCCTCGCCGGGGCCAGCGTGTGGATCGCCGGCACCCGACGGACCCGCGGCGAGCTCACCCGGTTTCTGCTGAGTCGCGGGATCTGGCTAGTCTTCCTCGAGCTCACGGTGATCAGCTTCGCCTGGTACCTCACCACCGCGTGGACGCTCGGGGCGGTGGCGCAGGTCATCTGGGCGATCGGCTGGTCCATGATCGTGCTCGCGGGGCTCATCTACCTGCCCCGCTGGGCCGTGGCCGGCATCGCGCTCGCGATGGTGCTCGGCCACAACCTCCTCGACGGGGTCGCGGCCGAGCGGTTCGGCGCGCTGGCGCCGCTCTGGCGGGTGCTGCACGTGTCGGGGCCGCTCGGGATCGCGCCGATCCTCGGCCTCTATCCGCTGGTCCCCTGGATCGGGGTGATGGCGCTCGGCTTCCTCGCGGGTCCGGTGGTCTTCTCGCCCGAGCGGAGGGACGCGCGCCGGCTGCTCTGGGCCGGGGCGGTGCTGATCGCGGGATTCGTGGTGCTGCGGTGGCTCGACGTCTACGGCGACCCCCACCCGCGCGTGCTCCACGGCGAGACGGACATCGTCCTGATGTCGTTCTTCAACACGACGAAGTACCCGCCGTCGCTGCTCTACCTGCTCATGACGCTGGGGCCGGCGCTGCTCGCGCTCGCCTGGCTGCGTCGGGCTCGCGGGCCGCTGGCCCAGGCCCTGGTCACCTTCGGCCGCGTGCCGTTCCTGTTCTACGTGACGCATCTCTTTCTGGTGCACGCGCTCGCGGTGGGAGCAGGCGTGTGGCAGGGCTTTCCGGCCTCGGCGATGCGGACCGTCTTCAAGCAGCTGCCGGCCGACTACGGCTTCGGCTTGCCGGTGGTGTATCTGGTATGGGTGGGAGTGGTGGCGATGCTCTACCCGATCTGCCGCCGGTACGCCGAGCTCAAGGCCCGAAGCCGGGCGTGGTGGCTGTCGTACCTGTAGCGGGGTCGCGGTTGCGGGGCGGCGCCTATTCCAGGCTCAGAATCACCGGCTCCTCCGACCGGGGCTGGAGCTCCGGGTGACGGGCCAGAATGCGGGCGCAGGTATTCCACCGCAGAATGGCCTCGTCGTTGCCGGCCGGACGCTGCTTCTCCGCCTTCTCGTACCAGCTCATCGCTTCGCGGAACCAGTGGTACGCATTCCGGCCCAGTCCGGGTGCCTGGGGCAGCATCTGCGCCTTGGCGCACCGCTCGCAGATGATTCCGGCGTAGTAGGCCCGCTTGTACTCGTCGCCCAGGCGGGCCAGGACCTGGCGGGCCCGGTGCACCCCCTCGGTGGGCCCCTGGTGAAACTGATCGGTGATGGCGAGGAGCAGCGTCACCAGCGCCTGCTGGTTCTCCGGGTCCACCGCCAGCACGTCCAGACAGATGCTTTCCGCGGATGAGGGATCGTTGATGATCCGGTACCGCTCCGCCTTCTGCAGTGCCGCCATGACGCTCTCCGGGGAGATCGCCTTCGGCTCGAAGCTCATGACTTGGGCTCCCTCCGGCTGAACACCTGCACCAGCTTGCCCAGCGGGTCGAAGAACGCATCCACCACCCGCTCCTTGAGCGGTATGATGGCGTTATCGGTGATGGTGATGTGCTCGGGACACACCGCGGTACAGCACTTGGTGATGTTGCAGTAGCCGATGCCGTGGGCGCGGCGCAGTTCCTCCACCCGGTCCTCGACGTCGAGCGGATGCATCTCCAGCGCCGCGACGTGCACCAGGAACCGCGGTCCGATGAACTCCTGATGCAGCCGGTGATCGCGCAGCACGTGACAGACGTCCTGGCAGAGGAAACACTCGATGCACTTGCGGAACTCCTGGACCCGGTCCACGTCCGACTGGGCCATCCGCCAGGTGCCGTCGGGCTCGTCCGCCGGCCGGGGCCTGAACGGCTTGATCCGGCGCTTCACCTCGAAGTTCCAGGAGACGTCGGTGACCAGGTCCTTGACCGGCGGGAACCCGCGCATCGGCTCCACGCTCACCGGCCGATCCAGGGGAAGCTCGCTCAGGCGGGTCATGCACATGAGCTTGGGCATCCCGTTGACTTCGGCGGAACAGGAGCCGCACTTCCCCGCCTTGCAGTTCCACCGCACCGCCAGGTCGTTGGCCTGCTCCGCCTGGATCTGGTGAATCGCGTCGAGCACCACCATGCCGGGAGCCACGTTGGTGGTGTAGTCCACCAGCCGCCCCCCGTCTCGGTCGCCCCGCCAGACGCGGAAAGTGGCCCGGCCCGCCTCCTCGGCGTCCGCGCGCGGAGGCGCCTGCTCTTCGACCGCGCCGGTCTCGACGAGGTCGGGCTTGAGGGTGTCGCTGGGAGCCGTCACTTCTGTTCCTCGATGACGGTTGCGAGCTCGGGCGGCAGCGAGCGGATCGGCTCGCGGGTGAGCCGCATCTCGCCGCCCGGACCCTTGCGGACCACGATGTTGAACTTGGCGGCGGCCGGGTCCTTCTCCGGGAAGTCGTCGCGGAAATGACCCCCGCGGCTCTCGCGACGCTCGATGGCGGCGCGGGTGATCGCCTCGGCGACAGTGAGGAGATTGGACAGGTCCAGGGCCGTGTGCCACCCGGGATTGTACTCCCGGTTACCTCCGACTCCCACCTGTCGCGCCCGCTTCCAGAGTCGGCCGATCCCCTCCAGCGCACTCTGCATCTCCGCCTCGGTCCGCACGATGCCGACCAGGTCCTGCATCATCGTCTGCAGCTCCTGCTGCACCTGATACGGGCCGGTCCCGTTGTCGCTCGCCCCCCGGTCGAACGGGGCCAGCGCCGTCCGGGCGGTGTCCTCCACCTGATCCGAGGGGATCGTGGCGGCCGAGTGATCCCGGGCAAAGGCCGCGGCGTACTCTCCGGCCCGCTTGCCGAAGACCAACAGGTCGGAGAGCGAGTTGCCGCCCAGCCGGTTGGCGCCGTGCAGACCGGCGGCGCACTCGCCGGCGGCGAAGAGCCCCGGCACGGTGGAGCTCTGGCTGTCACCGTCCACCCGAATCCCACCCATGATGTAGTGGGTGGTCGGCCCCACTTCCATCGGCGTGGTGGTGATGTCGATGTCGGCCAGCTGTTTGAACTGGTGGTACATGCTGGGCAGCTTCTTGATGATGTGCTGCGCAGCGTTGGGCAGCCTCTGCTTGATCCAGGAGATGTCGAGAAACACGCCGCCATGGGGACTGCCCCGGCCCTCGCGGACCTCGCGCAGAATGCATCGGGCGACGTGGTCGCGGGTCAGCAGCTCCGGCGGGCGGCGCGCGTCCTTGTCGCCCTGGGTGTAACGCCAGCCCTCTTCCTCGCTGTCCGCAGTCTGGCTGCGGTAGTTCTCGGGGATGTCGTCGAACATGAACCGCCGTCCGTCGCGATTCCGCAGCACGCCGCCCTCGCCGCGCACGCCCTCGGTCACCAGAATGCCACGCACGCTGGGCGGCCAGATCATCCCCGTGGGGTGGAACTGGACGAACTCCATGTCCTGGAGCGCCGCGCCGGCATGGTAGGCCAGCGCGTGGCCATCACCGGTGTATTCCCAGCTGTTGCTGGTGATCGAGTAGGCCCGGCCCCCCCCGCCGGTCGCCAGCACGATCGCCTTGCAGCGGAAGAGCCGGAACTGGCCTCGCTCCCGGTCATAGCCCAGCGCGCCGGCGATGCGAGAGCCGTCGGTGAAGAGCCGCAGCACCGTGCACTCCATGTGCACGTCGATCCCCTGATGGATGCTGTGGTCCTGCAGCGTACGGATCATCTCCAGGCCGGTGCGATCGCCCACGTGAGCCAGGCGGGGATACTTGTGCCCACCGAAGTTGCGCTGCAGGATCCGGCCGTCCGCGGTCCGGTCGAACAGCGCCCCCCAGGCCTCGAGCTCGCGCACCCGGTCGGGCGCCTCCTTCGCATGCAGCTCGGCCATCCGCCAGTTGTTCACGTACTGGCCGCCCCGCATCGTGTCGGCGAAGTGCACCCGCCAGTTGTCGCGGTTGTCCACGTTGCCGAGGGACGCGGCCACCCCGCCTTCGGCCATGACGGTGTGCGCCTTGCCGAGGAGCGACTTGCAGACCAGCCCGACGGAGACGCCGGAGGCGGACGCCGCGATGGCGGCCCGCAGGCCGGCCCCGCCCGCGCCGATCACCAGGACGTCGTGCTCCAGGGTCCGGTATTCAGGCATCGGTCGCCGGGGGCCTCACAGAATTCTCCAGTCGGTCCAGATCCCCATCGAGCACAGCCGGATGTACAGGTCGGCGAAGGGGACCGAGAGGAGACTGGCCCAGGCCCACTGCATGTGCGCCCGGTTGAGACAGCTCGAGCAGGCGTACGCGCGCTGGCGCAGGGGCGCCCGGGAGAGCCGATCCAGGCAGCCGCCGACTGCGTGCCGCATCGAGTGGCAGCCCAGGGTGTAACAGGTGAGCAGCACGACGTTGGCC
Source organism: Gemmatimonadales bacterium (assembly GCA_036566145.1). Lineage (GTDB taxonomy): Bacteria > Gemmatimonadota > Gemmatimonadetes > Gemmatimonadales > GWC2-71-9 > CAVVWJ01. The sequence continues at coordinate 8,225 of DATCWW010000502.1, read as the reverse complement.
GCGAGGACGATCGTGCCGACCCCGATGCCGAAGGAGACCCGGCCGGTGGCCGGATCGGTGAACCACATCGCCTTGAACACGTCGCAGGCGAGGACGAGGAGGAACCCGCACGCGATGTAGAGGAAATAGCGATGAATGTTCTGCACGATCAGCGGAAAGGCCGATTCGCCCAGGTAGCGCGTCCGCGGCTCGCCCACGGTGCAGGCCGGCGGATCGGCCCAGAATGCCTTGTAGTACGCGCCCCGGTAGTAGTAGCAGGTGACCCGGAAGATTCCCGGAAAGGGGAGAATCAGCAGGGCCGGCGAGAACGGGAGCCATCCGGGCCACCAGCCTGGCTTGGGCCCGAACCAGGCGTGGGGTGAGTCGCCGAAGAGCTCAGGTGAGTAGAAGGGCGAGAGGTACGGCCCGTAGGTGTAATGCGTGCCCTGGAAGGCAGCCCAGGTGGAGTAGATGAGGAAGCCGGAGAGCACGACGACCACGATCGCCGGCTGCACCCACCACCGGTCGCGACGCATGGTCTCGCCGAAACGACGCCGAACAAGAGGAAGCTGGGCGTGCGCCATGAGTGATGAAGCCTCTGCCGATGACGGTCGGGATCGAGTCGATGGGCGGGCTGGTAATCGCAAGCCAGAAGGGATATTCGGGCGGGCCGCATTGGCTGTCAATGGCGCTGCGACTGAACATCTTGGCGGTCCCTGTCTCCTGCGCGGCGGTCGGTTGCGGGCTCCCCCGGGCGACAGTATACTGAGGCAGCGTACCGAATAAATACCGAAAACGGCGAGTTGTCCCGGACATGCCCCGCACCGTCCTCTTCATCGATCCCCCAGCCTTCTGCACCACGGTGGAGGAGCTGGCCGCGCCCGCGCTCCGCACCCGCCCCATCGTGGTGGCGCCTCCGGGAGCCGATCGCGCCGTCGTCCTTGCGCTGTCCGCCGAGGCCCGGCGGGCGGGGGTGAGCCGGGGGATGCCGGTGCGGCAGGCCCGCAAGCTGTGCCCCGACCTGGTCCTCCTGCCACCCAACCCGGCGCTCTACGCCCGGGCCTCCCGCGCGCTGCACCAGATCCTCCGGGTCTACGCGCCGGTCATCGAGCCGCGCGGCTACGGGCACGCCTTCCTCGATCTCACCGGAACCGGGCGGCTGTTCGGTCCCGCCATCGACGTCGCCGAGCGGGTCCGGCGGGAGGCGCGGGAGCGGCTCCGCCTGCCGCTGTCGGTCGGGGTGGCTGTCAACAAGCTGGTGAGCCAGGCGGCCACCGCGGTGGTCAAGCCCGAGCCGCTGCTCGAGGTCCCGGGCGGCACCGAGGCGGGATTTCTCGCTCCCTATTCCCTCGACGTGCTGCCCGATCTGCATCCCCGCATGCGGAGCCGGCTCGACGACTACCAGCTCGAGCTGATCGGCGAGGTCGCCGCCATTCCGGAGACCGCGTTGTGCGCCGTGTTCGGCGGAGCCGGCCGGACCCTGCGGGCGCGGGCGCGCGGGATCGACCCCCGGCCGGTGCTGCCCCCCGAGCAGCAGCTCGAATTCCATCTGTCCCACACGCTGGCCACCGACACCAACGATCTCGGCGTGCTGTTCCATCTGCTGCGCGTCATGAGCGAGCGTCTGGGCCGTCGGCTCCGGCATCGCGGCCTCGTGGCCGGCCGGCTCCGGATCGAGGCCACCTACGCCGATCACACCGACGTCGCGCGGGCGGTACCGCTCCGGGCGGCGATGCTCGACGTGGAGCTGTGGGAAGCCGCCCGGCGGGCGTTTACCCTGGCCAACGCCAAGCGGCTCGCGGTGCGGAGCGTGGCGCTCACGCTCGATCGCATCGTGGAGGCGGCGGCGCAGCTGGAGCTGTGGGGAGCGCAGGGGCGCCGAGACGCAGAGACGCAGAGGCGCAGAGACGCAGGGGTGGATGCCATCCGTGCGTCCGATGCATCCGCCGATCCGAACCCCGAGCCTCCCTACGCCTCTGCGCCCCTCTGCGCCCCCGCGCCCCTCCAAGCCGCCCTCGACCGCATCCGCGCCCGCTATGGCACTCGTGCGATCGGGATCAAGGTCCGACGCTGACCATCCAGGCCTTCGAGGGCACGCCTTTCGAGTTCAGCACGAAGAGCATGTACGGTCCCGGCGGCGCGCGATTGGCGTCGGCCGGCGCCGTCGCCGCCACCGCGCCGCTCCCCGACGGCGCGAAGGTGAGCGGGTTGATGAGCTGGCTCTGGTTGAATGCATGCGTCACCGAGGAGAGCCGGATGAGCGTCCCCTTCGTCACCGACGCGGCGCTGGGGGTCTGGACCGTGAAGTGTTGCCCATAGGTCAGATGGGTCGGCGCCGAGCTGATGGCCGGCCGCGAGGCGAGCGTGCCGTCCGCATTGTACAGGTAGGGCGGCGAGAAGACCTGGAGCGTGAGCTGGCTGTTGGCGTAGTCCACGCCCCCGCCTTCGCCGCTGCCGCCCGAGAGCACCCGCGCGTCGGGCAGCAGGAGCGTGGTCGAGTGGTAGGTCCGTCCGGCATTCTCCCGCGCCATCAGCGACCACGCCTTGGTGGCCGGCTTCCACAGCTCGGCATCGAAGACCGGGCTGGTGAAATCGTTGAACCCCGGCCCGCTGCTCCCGTTGGTGACCAGGATCGACCCGTCGGCCAGGATGGTGGTGTTGGTCTGTCGCCGGGCAAAGCGCATCGGGCTCACCAGCTGCCAGCTCGGCGTCCCCTGAGTGAGGTCGATCACTTCCGCCGAGTTGGTGGGCGGATCGCCCCCGCCGACGTAGAGGATCTTGCCCGGGGCGTACATCACCGCGGAGCCCATGGTGCGGTCCGCCACCTTGCGGGTGGCGACCGTGGTCCAGGCGCCCGTGCCTCCGACCGACAGGTACCGTGTCGTGGCCGGGAAGCCGGCCAGGAACACCTTCCCGTTGGGTGCGACGAACATCGCCGGGTAGTACGGCGTCGGAACCGAGAGCGGCGCGCCGGTGAGGCGGGTGCTCCAGCTGGTTCCGTCGTAGATCTCGGGGATCGTTACGACGTTCCCGTTCTGGTCGGAGCCCGACATCGCCAGGATCTTCCCGCTCGGCAGCGTGGTGAGCGTCGGGTAGTACCGGCCCTGGGTCAACATCGACGTGGCCGGGCTGAAGCTGTTGGTGGCGGGGTCGAAGATGGTGCCTCGGCCATCACCCAGGATCTTCGGTGAGGTCTGAATCGCGCCTCCGACGATCATCAGGCGTCCGTCGGGCAGGAAGGCATGCCCGGTGCAGTACAGCTGATACGCCTTGGTCACGTCCGCGAATCCGGCCGACGGATTCGCCGGATTCCACAGCCGCGCCTGGCCCTGCCTGCCCCAGAAGAGGACCTTGCCGGTCGGCAGCACGTGGGCATGCACCGCCAGAATGTTGGTCGCGAACGGGGCGCCCCACTTCCCCCGGATCGCGGCGGCACTCGTGCCCGCGGGCGCGAAGGCGGCGTACATGGTGCGGGGTTCCTTCATCGTGAGCTGGCAGGTGCCTGTTCCGCTGCAGGGCGTCGACCAGCCCGCGAAGGTCTGCCCCGTGGAGGCGGTCGCCGTCAGGGTGACGACCTTGCCGGCCGGGTACGAGGCGGAGCATCCCGTCGCCGCGGCGGTGCCCGAGGTGATCGTGCAGTTGATGGCGGGTGTCAGCCCGGTCTGGCTCCGCACCCGTCCGCTGCCCGTCCCGCTCCCGCCGCCCGCGATCTTGAGGGTGAACGGGCCTTTGAGGAAGCGCGCGGTAACCGCCTGGTTCTGGTTCATGACCGGCCGGCAACTCACCAGCCCGGTGCAGGCGCCCAGCCACCCGACGAACGAGCTGCCGCTCTTGGCCGTGGCAGTGAGGGTCACGGTGACGCCGCTGGTGAATTGGGCCGAGCAGCCGGTCGCGGCGGCCACGCCGTTGGTGATCGTGCAGTTGATGCCGGCGGGACTCGAGGTCACCGTGCCGTTGCCGGTGCCGCCGCCCGAGATGGTCAGGGCCTTGACGGTCGTCGCGGCGGCGGTGCTGAGGTCGCTTTCGCGCGCGGGGTCTTCGCAGGCGTGGAGCAGGACGAGCGCCGCCGCCGCGGTAACCAGCGCGGCGGAAACGGTGAGGGAGCGGGTGGTCGGCATAGGGGGCTCGGGTCGGGGTACATGCCTCGCACGGTGTTACGGCGGCTTCAAGTGGACGTCAAGTGCCGCTCTGGAGCCCCAATTCCACCCCGGGGTGTGACACCCCTAGTCCTCCCAGCGAACGACCACCTTGCCGAACGTCTCGTTGCCCTCGAGCAGCCGGTGCGCATCGGCCAGCTCGGCCATCCCAAACGTCCGCTCCAGCACCGGGCGGAGCGGCGCGGCGTGGTCCACCCGCTGATCGAAGAGCGGCAGCATCCGCTCGGTGAACTCGCGGACCAGCGGCCGGCGCTCGTCGAGCGAGCGGGTCCGCATCACCGTGCCGATCACCTCGAGCCGCTTCCGCAGAATCGGCCCCAGGTCGGCGCTGGCCATGCTCCCGGCCAGGAATCCGAGGAGCACCAGGCGGCCGCGCGGCGCCAGCACCCGGAGATTGTCCGCCAGCGCGGGCCCGCCGAGCATATCCAGCACCACGTGCACCGGGTCTCCCACCTGCTCCGGGAACGGCGCCCGGCTGGTGTCGATGCCGACGTCGAGGCCGTACATGACCGCCCGCGCCAGCTTGCCCGCGCTCCGTGAGGTCCCGAGCACCGTGGCCCCGAGATGCTTCGCGATCTGCGCCGCCGCCGTCCCGACTCCGCTCCCGACCGCGTGCACCAGCACCCGCTCGCCGGGGGCGAGGCGCCCCCGCGTGACCAGGGCATCGTACGCGGTGAGAAAGGCCTCCGGCACGGCGGCCGCGGCCTCGAAGCCGAGCGAGCCGGGAATCGGCAGCGCCTCATCCTCGTGCACCGTGAGCAGCTCGGCCATCGCGCCACCGCCGACCAGTCCCATCACCCGGTCGCCCACCTTCCAGCGCGTCACCCCCCGAACCGCCTCGACCTCGCCGGCGTACTCCAGACCGGGAATGTCGGCGGGCCAGCCCGGAGGCGCCGGGTAGTTGCCTCGCCGCTGCAGCAGGTCGGCCCGGTTGAGGCCCGCCGCCCGGACGCGAACCCGGATGTGACCCGGGTGCACCTCGGGCCGGGGTACCTCCCCCAGGGTGATCACTTCGGGTCCACCGGCGCCGGCGTAGACCACGGCTCGCATGCGCGATCTCCTTCTCATCGATGGTTCCTGCGGTTCATCACAAGATACGGGACCCGCCCGGTCTGACCCGGACGCGGCCGGCCCGGAGCTCCGCTTGACCAGGTTCGCGCCGAATCCGATATTGGTCGCTGGCCGAAGAAAAGCCGAATCCCGGGAGAGGGGCGTGGGCACCTCCTATTGCGACATCGCGCCCGGCCACGAGTGGCACGGGCCCTATCACGAGCGCGAGTACGGCTTCCCCCTCCGCGGCGACGCCGAGCTGTTCGAGCGCTTGATCCTCGAGATCAACCAGGCCGGGCTCTCCTGGCTCACCATCCTCAAGAAGCGCGACGCGTTCCGACGCGCGTACGACGGCTTCGACCCCGCGGTCGTGGCCCGCTACGGCGCGCGGGACCGCCGCCGGCTGCTGGCCGACCCCGGCATCATCCGCAACCGGCTCAAGGTTGAGGCGGCCATCGCCAATGCCGGCCGGGTGCTGGAGCTGGCCGAAGTCCACGGCTCGTTCGCCGGCTGGATCGAAGCCAACCACCCGCGCAGCAAGGCCGAGTGGGTCACGCTCTATCGTCAGACCTTCCGATTCACCGGCGGCGAGATCGTGGGCGAGTTCCTGATGAGCATCGGCGTCCTTCCCGGCGCCCACCTGCCGCGCTGTCCGGTGTACCCGCGAATCCTGCGTCAGCGGCCGCTCTGGGCCCGGGTCCGGAAGGCGGCCTCACGGTGACGGTCCGCCTGGTTGCCGGGCCGGCCGGCGCGCTGTGCGTCGACGATGGAGGAGACGGCGCGCCCGCCGTGCTGTTCGTGCATTCGCTGGCTGGCCGGGCTGACCATTGGTCGGCGGCGCTGGAGCATTGCCGTCCGCAGCGCCGGGCCGTGGCGTTCGACCAGCGCGGGCACGGGCGCTCGGCACCGCTGGACGATCGCGCCGAGGTCGACATCGAGACGCTGGCCGACGATGTCCGTGTGGTCGCCGATGCCTGCGGCCTCCGCCGGTTCGCGCTGGTGGGCCACAGTCTCGGTGGGGGCGTGGCCCTGGCCTTCGCCGGCGCCTACCCCGATCGGGTGGAGCGACTCCTGCTGCTCGATCCCATCGGCGACGGTACCCAGATGCCCGCCGCGCAGGTGCAGCCGTTCCTCGACCGGCTCGACTCGCCGGCGTACGTCCCCGCCATCGAGAGCTATTGGGGCACCATCTCGGGTCCCGATGTCGCCGTGCGAGAGCGGCTGCTGGCCGACCTTCGGGCGACTCCGCCGGCCACGGTGGTGGCGGGCTTCCGCGCCAGTCTGCGCTTCGACCCGACCACCGCGCTGCTCCGCTACCGTGGTCCCGCCCTGGCGGTGGTGACGCCGGCCAACGACGCGCCGTTCAGCCTGCACCGGGTGGGACGGCTTCCACATCGAGTGGTCGAAGGCACCGGGCACTGGATCCAGCTCGACCGGCCGGCGGAGTTCGCCAGGCTGCTCGACGGCTTCCTCGAGGCTCCGGCCTAGACCTAATGGCAGTAGAGCGCTGCGGGATAATTCGGTAGCATCTGCCCGTGACTCGCGCTCAACGGAACGAACCCTCCGGGATGGCGGCGCCTGCCGGCATCCCGGTGCTGTGCCTCGTCGCGCTGCTTGCCTGCGGGCGCGAGCCGCCCGGCAAAGCGCCCGAGGCCTCTCCCCCGGATTCGGCGGCCGTGGCCGCCGAGCCCCCCACCGACACCGTCGCCCGCACTCCCTCGCTCGATCAGCTGAGCCGCCTCGGCTCGCAGCGCTGGAGCTTCGACCTCGACAGTCTGGTCGCCCGGCGGGTCATCCGGGTGCTGGTGACACCGAATCGAATGGCCTACTTCCTGGACGGACCCCGCCAGCGAGGCTCCGCCTACGAAGCCGTCCAGGAGTTCGAGCGCGAGCTCAACCGGAGCCTGGGCTCGAAGACGCTCCAGGTCGAGTGCGTCTTCATCCCGGTGCCCCGGGACGAGCTGCTCTCCCGCCTGGCCGACGGGCGGGGCGATCTCGCCGTGGGCCTGATCCGGCCGACACCCGAGCGCCAGGCTCGGCTCGACTTCTCGGCGCCGGTCTACGAGGGCGTCCGCGACGTCGTGGTGACCGGCCCCGGCGCGCCCCCGCTGCAGCGGCTGGAGGACCTGGCCGGTCGAGAGGTGTACGTCCGCCGGTCGAGCAGCGCCGCCGAAAGCCTCCGGCGTCTCAATCAGCAGTGGCACGCCGCGGGAAAGCCGGAGATCGTGATCCACCCCGCCGACGAGCACCTCGACGACGGCGACATCCTGGAGATGGTCAGCAGCGGGATCGTGCCCATCACCGTGGTGAGCGATGGGGATGCCGCGGCGTACGCCTCGGTGATGCCCGGGCTCGTGGTGCACCAGGGCCTGGAGGTGGCGTCAGGAGGGTCCTACGCGTGGGCCCTGCGCAAGAACACGCCCAGGCTGCGCGAAGCGGTGGACCGCTTCGTGCGCGGCCACCGCAGCGGGACGACCTTCGGCAACATCATGATCCAGCGTTACTGGCAGAACAACCGCTGGCTCGGGAATCCGACCGCCGGAGGCGGACTGGCGCGCTACCAGACCGTCATCGGCGCCTTCCGGGCGTCCGCCGCCGAGTTCGACCTCGATCCGCTGCTGCTGCTGGCCCAGGGTTACCAGGAGTCGGGACTGGATCAGAGCCGAAAGAGCCACGCGGGCGCCGTCGGCGTGATGCAGATCAAGCCCTCCACCGCAGCGGCGCCGCCGATCAGTATCGCCGACGTGGATCGGATGGAGAACAACGTCCGTGCCGGCGCCAAGTACCTACGCTTCATCATCGACCGCTACTACAGCGACTCGACGATCACGCCGCTGGACCGTGAGCTGTTCGCCATGGCCTCGTACAACGCTGGCCCGGCGCGAGTGGCGGGTCTGAGGCGCGAGGCCCGGAAGGCCGGCCTCGATGCCGACCGCTGGTTCCAGAACGTGGAGGTCATCGCGGCGCGGGAGATCGGCCGCGAGACGGTGGACTACGTGAGCAACATCTACAAGTACTACCTCGCCTACACCCTGCTCG
>DATCWW010000488.1:0-8396 GCA_036566145.1 Gemmatimonadales bacterium | reverse complement strand
CACGCTCCCCTCGTCGGGCCGGGCGAGCCCCAGGAGCATCCGGATGAGCGTGGATTTTCCCGCCCCGTTCGGCCCCAGAATGGCCGTCACCCGCCCCGCCTTGACGGCGAAGTCGATCCCGCGCAGCACCGGCGCCCGCCCGTAGTGCTTGGTGACGCCGATCCCCTCGATCACGGTGCAGGGCAAGGGAATCACGACGGCCTCCACCGCATCAGCGGTCGGGGATCCGCCAGCGTCTCTGGCGTGAGCACCGGAGCGACCCGCTCGGCGACATCGAGCAGGTCGAGCAACGTGCTGCGCAGGAGGATGAGCAGGGGCTCGTTCTGATCCACCAGCACCGAGGAGAGCCGCACCGGGCGGAAGGGAACGTCCCCGATGCCGTCGTGATTCAGATCGTAGCCGGCGTAGCCGTCCCAGAAGTTCTCGCTGAAGGTGCTCGGGCTGCTGGCGCGGCTGTTGGTGGCCACGTCGAAGGTGTTTCCCTCGAACCGGTTCCGCCGGATGGTGTTGTCGGTCGCGTCGGCCATGAGGCGGACGGCCCAGCCGTTGCGAAGGAACTGGTTGCCCACGATCTCCGTCCGGTCCACTCCCTCGGCGAAGAGGCCCACCGTGTTGCGCAGCATCACATTGCCGTCGATCCGGCTGTCCTTGATCTCCTTAAGGAGCAGTCCGTAGGCGGCCGGTCCCCAGTTGTCCTCGAACCGGTTGTCGATCATCGCCACACCCCGGCTGTACATCACCGCGACGCCGGCGCCGTTGCCGGCGAAGACATTGCGGCGGTACTCGCAGCTGTCCGAGTACATGAAGTGCAGCCCGTAGCGCAGATTGCCTCGGCTGTCGTTGCCCTCGATCGTCGCGTGACCCGAGAACTCGAGGTAGATGCCGTCTCGATGCCCGCGAACCCGGTTGCCCGCGACCGTGAAGCCCCTCGAAGCAAAGAGGTGAATGCCGTTCCCCGCGGCCATCTGCCGGGTGCCATGCCCCTCGATCAGGTTGCCGGTCACCATGCAATCCCTCGACCGCGCCGCATAGATGCCGAAGAACGTCCCGAGCAGCCGATTGTCGGCGATGACGCACCCGCGGACCCGGTCGAGCCGGATCCCTGCCCGATCCTCGGTGAAGCTCTCGCCCACGTTCCGGATCGTGAGGCCCCGAACGGTGATGCCGTCGGCCCGGAGCCGGAGCACCTCGTGGGCGCCGCCACCATCCAGGATCGCCTCGCCCCGGCCGAGAATCGTGACCGGGACGGTGACGTCGAGCCGCGGCTCGCGGTAGACGCCGGCCGTGACCACCACGGTGTCACCGGGGCGGGCCAGCCGGAGGGCGGTGGCGATGGTGGTCGCCTCGCCGCCCGGTGCCACGACGATGGTCCGTGGCCGATCGGGGCTCGCGAGCCCGAGCAGGACGGCGACCAGGGAGATCACGCCGATACCTCAAGCGGCCGGGTGGCCCCGACGGAGCCCGCCCGAATGGCCCGCGTCCGGCGCCATTCCAGCATCGCCGCGCCCAGCACCAACGCCAGCGCCACGATCGCGATCCACCCGCCAATATCCGGCCAGGAGGTCGCGTGGAAATTGAGCAGCTGCTTGCTGCCGACGAGGGGTGGCTGATAGCTCATGCCGGGCACCTTGATCGCGGCGTGGGGGTCGAGCTGGTGCCCGTACTCGTAGCCCCACTTCCAGAAGTCGCCGAGTCCCACCGCGGCGCCCAGGGTGAACAGCCCGGCCCAGGCGTAGAGCAGCCCGCGGCGGCCGACCAGCGCCACCACCAGCCCCGCCGCGACTGCCGCGGCGAGGAGCTGCGGCATGAACCGCAGCTCGGGAATCGCAGACGGGTCGATGGCCCGCATGCCGATGTAGTGGTTGAGCCCGTTGATGCTGTTGAGATCGTTGGGCTTGAGCCCCGTGATCTGGTTCACCCAGATCCGGAGCCCGAGCCCTTCGGGGTACTGCGGGGCCACCAGCTCGATCCGCCACAGCGGAGTCACATACACCGCCAGCAGCAGGAGCGAGGCCAGGGCCACCACGAGGCGTGAGGTGCGGGTCATGGTCAGTTCGTCCCGTGCTCGTCCCGCTCGTCGTGCTCCTTCGCCTGATGCTCCTCGTTCTGCGCGTAGCTCGGGCTGTTCCATTTGAGCGCCACCTTCGAGTCGCGGGCCGACACCCGGATATACCCCTGCATCTCCTGGTGCAGCGCCGAGCAGAAGTCGGTGCAGTAGAACGGGTAGATCCCGACCCGGGACGGCACCCAGGCGAGCGTCCGCGTCTGGCCCGGCATCATGAGCAGCTCGGCGTTGTTGGCGCCCAGCACCGCGAAGCCGTGGGGCACGTCCCAGTCCTGTTCCAGGTTGGTCAGGTGGAAGTAGACCGAGTCGCCCACCCGGATTCCTTCGATCTTGTCGGGCATGAAGTGGCTCCGCACCGACGTCATCACGACGTGCACCACGTTGCCCTTCCGCTCCACCCGGGTGGCCTTCTCGGACTTGGCCGCGAACGGGTCCCGGTTCTCCATCAGCGGGTACATCTTGACCTGGCGGTCCTTGATGAGCGAGGCCGGCAGCGCCTGCGCGTAGTGCGGCTCGCCGATGGTCGGGAAGTCCAGCAGCAGCTTCATCCGGTCGCCGCTGATGTCGTAGAGCTGGGCCGACTGGGCCAGCTCGGGACCGGTGGGCAGGTAGCGGTCCTTGGTGATCTTGTCCATCGCGAGGACGTACTTGCCCCAGGGCTTCCGGCTGTCGCCGCCGGGGATCATCAGGTGACCGATCGAGTAATAGGTCGGAACCCGGTCCACCACCTTGAAGTCCTTGAGGCTCCACTTCACGATCTCCGAGCTCAGGAACATCGAGGTGTAGGCGTATCCCTTGCCGTCGAACTCCGTGTGCAACGGGCCCAACCCGGGGTTCTGCACCTCGCCCACCATGACGGCTTCGTACTTGAGCACCGGGATGCCGTGGTCTTCGCCCGCGAACGCGCGGTCGGCGATGGCCTTCTGCATCTTCGTGAAGCTGTGCACCGGGATGACGGTGGCGAGCTTGCCGCCGGCGACGATGTACTCGCCGGTGGGATCGACGTCCACGCCGTGCGGACTCTTCGGGGTGGGCAGGTAATAGGCCAAACCCGGGCATGCGGCGGGGGTGAGGATCTTCGTGCTGGTGCCCCACTCCGTCCGCGCGATCCCGTCGGCGCCCATCAGGTTGTGGGCGTAGCGGGCCGGCTCGGTGGTCGCCTTCCCCTGCGCCACGCATTGCTCGGCCTGCTTCCAGTTGATGGCCGCGACGTAGTCCTTGTCCTTCTGGGACGCGTTCACCTCGAGCTTGGTGTTCCCTTCCTCGGTGTTGTAGCTGGTGAAGAAGGACCACCCGTGGGACGGCCCCTTGCCCGCGTGCGACAGGTCATAGTCGAAGGCGGGGAGCCGGATCTGGAAGGCGATCGCCATGTGGCCGGTCGCGCTGTCCACCCGCGCGAAGGTCAGCACGCCGCTGAACGCTTCCTTATAGTCGTCGATCGGCACGTCCCGCTGCGGCGCCGGCACGCTGAACCGGGTGCCCGCGACGACGTACTCGTTGTTCTCGGTGACGAAGGGCGACGAGTGGTTGCCCGCCGAGTTCGGGATCTCGAGGATCTCCTCGGTCTCGAACAAGGTCAGGTCGAGCCGGGCGATGCGCGGGGTGTTGTTGCCGTTGATGAAGAGCCAGCGGCCGTCGGGCACGCCGGCCGTCTGGGAAAGCTGCGGGTGGTGGGCGTCGTCCCAGGGCACCTGGCCGTAGCTGGTGGCCAGCATCGCCTTGGTCTGCTCGCTGTAGCCCCAGCCGTTCTCCGGATTCTGGGAGAAGACCGGGACGTGCTTGAGCAACCGCCCGGAGGGCAGGCCATAGACCCCGACCTGGCCGTCGAACCCGCCGGACATGAAGGCGTAGAACTCGTCGTAGCTGCCGGGTGGGACGTACACCTTGACCGCCGCGTCGGCGGCCGAACCGAGCCGGCTCGCGCCCGCTCGGGTACAGCCGGCCACGGCGATCGCGGCGCCCGCGAGCAGGGCGAGGGTGGCCAGCCGGTGGAGTCGGTGCGTCATCCTGGGCGACATGGGGTCATCCTGAAAGAGGGATGCGCCGAATGTCGGTGCCGGAGCCGCGATGGAACGTGAAGCCTGGGTGAAAGGTTCTTCAGCTACTACACTCGCCGGCCCGGCGGGACGATGAGCACCGGCACCTCGGCACCCCGGACCAGCTTGTCGGCTACGCTGCCGAGCATGAGGCGCTTGACCCCACCTCGGCCACGCGTGGCGACCACGAGCAGGGCGCCGCGCTCCGGCCGTCCCAGGTCGAGCAGCGTACCCGCCGGGCTGTCACCGACCACGGCGGCGGCCGTCGCCGTGATGCCCCGCTCCCGCAGGCCCTCGGCCTCGTCCTCCAGATAGTCGATGGCTTCGCGGCGGCGCACTTCGGTGATCTGAGCGTCGTAGCCGGTCGGGAACGGCAGCGGCGGGTCGGCGGCAACCGCCAGCGGGAGCACGACCTGGACCAATGTCATGGGCACCTGGAGCGCGCGGGCGAGCGCGCCGGCGGGCTCGAGCGCCGCCTCCGCCAGGCGCGAGCCGTCCAGTCCGGCGACGATCTCGCGCGCCGTCCACCCGGCCTCCTTCCCCACTTCCTCGGCCGTTTCGGGCCGGACGAGGAGCACGGGCACGTCCAGCGAGCGGACCAGCTGGTCCGCCACGCTGCCGTACACTGTCCGCCCGAGCGCGCCGCGTCCGTGCGTCGTCATCACGACCAGATCGGCATCGCTTCCGCCTATCCACTGCACCAGGGTCGGCCCGGCCGGTCCCTCCAGCAGGAGCGCGGTCGCCTGAGCTCCACCATCCTTGAGCCGGCGGGCGGTCGAGCGGAGGTAATCCCGCTCGGCCTTCCGGACGGCGAGATCCACCGAGACGTACAGTTTCGCGGTCCGGGGATCGTTCGGGGGCGGTGGGAGCCGGTGCACCAGCACGAGGCGCACCTTCGCCCGTGTGGCCCGAGCGATGGCGGTGGCAGCCGGGATCGCCTGCTCGGCGAATGGGGAGCCGTCGAGAGGCACGACGATGGAGCGGAAGCGGCCGGGAGGCGCTTTCATCCGGCATTCCGAGCGCGCCAGGCGCGAATGGGACAGAACCCGGTAAGCGCGGACCCGAGCGGCACCAGGCCAATGAGGGTGAGGTAACGCGATGGGACCGGCAAAGCCCCATAGAGGCCGAGGATCAGGACGCCCAGCACGAGACGAAGGGCCCGATCCCAGGTGGGCATGTTCCGCATGATGCCTCCCTTCTTCGCAGCTATAGTGGAATGGTCAGGACCGCTCCCGGCGCCGCGTGCAGCAGGCGCCGGCCGGTGCTGCCAGCCTCGATGATCCCGGCCGGCCCACCCCGATGGTATCCCACGGCCAGGATATCCGCGGCCGCCTCGTCAATGGCGGCAAGGACCTGCTCCACGGTTTCGCCGCGGCGGACGGCGAGCCGGGCACTTGGGTGGCTCCGACCCAGCGTCTCCCGCACCCGCTGCTCGAGCCTGGCGGTCCGCGCCAGCGCCGGCGCGGCGGCGTCCGTCTCGCCGGATACGGGAGGCTCCACGGTGACGGTCCGGAGGTCCGCGCCCGTGGCGGCCGCCAGCAGCTGACCGGTCACCATGACGGTCAGACCCCAGTCGGTACCATCCAGGGCGGCCAGGATACGGCGCGTCGGCGGTGATCCGGGTGGGACGAAGAGGCAGGGTATCCGGCTCCGGCGGGCCACAGCGTCAGCCGTGTCCCCGATCAGGAGCCGGGTCTGAGCCGACCGGCGCTTGCGTCCCAGCACTACCAGGTCGGCCCGCACCTCCTCCGCATGGCGGCAGATCTCGATGCTGGGGACCCCAAAGGCGATGGCCACCGTGACCTGGAGCCCGGGCGCGGCCTGCGCGAGCTCGGGGGCGAGCCAGCTTCCCAGCCGCTCGACCTCGAGCTGGGGCGCGGTCGGGGGCTCGGCGCCGATCGCCAGGCCTCCCACGTCGGCCAGGGCGGGCTGCGGGAGCCCCACTACCGTGCGGAGCACGGACACCTCGGCGCCGGTGCCCGTGGCAAGATGCAGCGCGGCCCGAGCGGCCCAGCGGCCGGCGTCCGACTCGTCTACAGCAACGACAATGCGTTGGAGTGTCATTCCTTCCCCCTCATGAGAAGGAACGCTACCCGCCGCCGGATGAAGGGAGGATGAAACCGGGGCGAAGGTGGCGCCACGCGAGCTTCGGCCGCAACTTTCCCCCATGTCCCTCTCCCAGCCTTCCGACCCGGGGCTCGACCGACTGGAACGCCTCGTGACCACGACCTCGGCGCTCATCGCCGAGACGTCGCTGGAAGGCGCGCTCGATCGGATTGTCCTAGTGGCAGCGGACGTCATCGGCGCCCGCTACGCCGCCGTGGGCGTGCTCGGGCCGGACGGCCGGCTGCTCGAGCGCTTCGTGACGTACGGGATCGATGGTGCCACGCGGGCCCGCATCGGGCCGCCGCCTCGTGGCCACGGGATCCTCGGCCTGGTCATCCGGGAGGGTCGCCCGATTCGTCTGCCCGACCTGGCGCGGCACCCGGACTCTTACGGCTTTCCTCCCCATCACCCGGAAATGCACTCGTTCCTTGGTGTGCCGATCGTGGGCCGCCGCGGCGCCTACGGCAATCTCTATCTGACGGAGAAGCTGGGCGCCGAGGTGTTCAGCGAGGAGGACGAGCACATTGCCGTTCAGCTGGCGGCGACCGCGGCCGCGGTGGTGGAGAACGCCCGGCTCCACGAGGAGAGCGCCAGGCTCCTGGAGGAAGTGCAGCTGCTGCACCGCACCCGCGAGCGGTTTTTCGCGATGGTGAACCATGAGCTCCGGAACTCGCTCGCGGCGGTGTACGGTTGGTCGGAGATGCTGGTGCGGAAGAAGGACCCGACGACGGTACCCCGCGCGGCGTTCGAGGTCCTCGACTCGGCTCAGCAGGCCATCGGCCTAATCAACGACCTGTTGGACCTGAGCCGGCTGGACGAGGACCGGCTCAAGCCGGTGATCCGGGCAGTGGATCCCGCCTCCGTCGCGCACAAGGCATTGAGCCGCATGACACCCACCGCCGCGGGTAAGGCGGCCCTGCAGCTCGAGGTGGACGCCGATCTGCCGGCCTGCAATACCGACGCGAGCCGGGTGGAACAGATCCTGGTCAACCTGATGGGCAACGCCATCCAGCACTGCGCACCGGGCGGCGCGGTCCGGATGCAGGTCTCGGCCCGGAATGGGCTGGTGTGCTTTACGGTGGATAACGACGGGCCGGGGGTTCCAGTCGAGGAAGTCGAGCGGATCTTCGACATCTACGTCTCCAAGAAGGAGGGCGACGTCCAGGGGGTGGGACTCGGCCTGCCGCTCTCGCGCCGCCTGGCGCGCCTGCTCGGCGGGGAGCTCCGGGCGGTGTCCCTGCCCGGCCAGGGTCGTTTCGTGCTCGAGCTGCCGGCCGCGCGGCCATCATGAAGAACTCTTCATACCGGCTTGGCGCTGGTTTCATTCTTTGCCTGCGAGATTGCGATCCATGAAAATTCTCGTCGTGGAGGACGACCGGAAGGTCGCCGGGTTCATCGAGCAGGGACTCAAGGAAGAAGGCTACGTGGTTGACGTCGCCCCCGACGGGGACGAGGCCACCATGCTGGCCCACGTCTACGACTACGACATCATCCTGCTCGACGTCGTGCTGCCCAAGAAGAACGGCTTCCAGGTGGCGACTGAGCTTCGGCGCGAGGGGCGGCACACACCGATCCTGATGCTGACCTCGCGCGACGCGGTCGAGGACGTGGTCCGGGGCCTCGACGCTGGTGCGGACGACTATCTCGCCAAGCCGTTCCGCTTCGACGAGCTGATCGCCCGCATCCGGGCCCTGCACCGGCGCGGCGGGGCGGAACGGCTCGAGGTGCTGCGCTACGGGCCGCTCACGCTCGACCGGCTCCGCCACATCGCCACCATCAACGACAAGCGGCTCGACCTCACGCCCAAGGAATTCCAGCTTCTCGAGTACTTCCTGCTGCACCCCGAAGAGGTCGTCCGCCGCACCACGCTCCTGGAGAAGGTATGGGACATGCATTTCGATCCGGAGAGCAACGTGGTGGACGTGCACGTGGGGAATCTCCGGCGGAAACTGGCCCAGACAGCGGGCGAGCCCCTCCTGGGGACGGTCCGGGGCGTGGGCTTCACCCTGCGTCGGGGAGTCGAGTCCACCGAGGTGCACCCGGGCGGATGACCCTCCCAGCGGCCGCGCTCCATCCCGCGGCGGCGCTGCTCTTCATCGTCATCGGGTTATTGCTGCGGCTCGGCGGCCTGCCGGACGCCGGTCGGCTGGTGTGGACCGGCGGTCTCGTGCTGACTGGTGCGCCGGTCG
>DATCWW010000219.1:0-2019 GCA_036566145.1 Gemmatimonadales bacterium | reverse complement strand
GGCGGGGGCGGGGCTTCTGCACCGACCAGCCGATCGCCTTCAGCGCCTCCCAGCCGCGTTGGGGCAAGACCTCCGCGAGCCCGAGTTCGCCCGCCATCCAGGCCGCCACTTTCGGGCTCGTCCACAATCCGCCGTCCGGCGGTGGCTCAAGCAGACGAACCTTGAGCTTCTCCAGCAGGTTCGGCCTCAGGATCGAGGGGCTGGTGCCGTTCCGGCGCCGTAGATCGCCCAGAGCCTGGGGACCGTGGGCGTTATAGCGGGCCCGCAGACGCTCCACCCAGCGCCGCGCAAACGAGACCGTGGCCGAGACCTCGGCAATCTCGTGCCCCTTGGCCAGAAGCCAGATCGTCTGAAAGTGCCGTGCCGCGGTCACGTCCGTGCACGACCGGTACTGCTCCTCCAGAGCTAAAACGCTCAGGTGATCCGCCACATGCGCCATGGTTCGTCTCCGCGACTCATGGCGCTTCAGCCTATCCGTCTTCCCAATCCCGGAGAATCCCTAAGGGCCTGTCAGGAAATAAGTGCATGATCTTGAGCCGGTCAGGGTAAGGCTTGGCGGGGCGAGATGGTATAGTTCCACTCGCCATGGAACTCGTCGCGCTCGATGTTGAGCGCGGCAATTTCGGCATCGGACACAACCACCCCCTTCGGATAGCGATGCGGGTCGAGCTCGCAACGCACGCTCAGGCCGGTCTTGGTCGTGGTCGCCCCGATCAGGTCGACGATCACCCGATAGCTCACCAGAGGCGTTGCTCGCCAGTTCTGGCTGATGAACGAGAACAGCCGGTGCTCGATCGCGTTCCACTTGCTCGTCCCCGGGGGCAGGTGATGCACCGTGATGGCCAGCCCGGTCTCGTCGCACAGCTTCTGCAGTTCCCGCTTCCACAGCCGCACCCGCACCCCGTTCGAGCCGCCCCCGTCGGCCGTGATGGTCAGGCGCGGGGCCGCACGATAGCGCGACTGCCCGATCTCCTGCCACCAGCGCCGGATGGTCTGCACCGCAAAGGCCGCCGTGTCGTGGTCCTGACCGACCCCGACCCAGCCGGCGTTGGTCGCCAGATCGTAGACGCCATACGGCACCGCCCGCCCGAGTTCCTTGATCAAGAAGTCATGCACCCGCACCTCTTCGGGCGAGCCCTTTGGGCGCCACGCCCGGCCGGCGTTCTTGAAGTCGCCGACGAGTTCCTTCTTCTTGGTGTCGACCGAGATCACCGGCTCGCCGGCCGCCAGCGCCCGCGTGACGTGCGCGTTGATGAAGGCAAACTGCGCGTCGCGGTCCGGATGCCGGCCGCCCTCGCGTGTCTTGGCGTTGGCCTGCAGGCTGAAGCCGAGATCGTGCAGCAGCGTGCCGACCAGGGTGCGGCTGACCCGGTGGCCTTGGGCTTGCAGCTCGTCGGCGAGCCGGCGCAGGCTCTTGCGGGTCCAGCGCAGCGGCGCTTCCGGATCGCCGCGCGCGGTCGGCTCGACCAAGGCCTCGAGAGCCGGCCTCAGCTGCGGATCGGTCTCGACCGAGGGCTTGCGGCCCGCGCCCGGCCGACGCAGCCGGCCCGGCGGCAGCGGGCTCTGGTCGGCCAGGTCCTTGAGCCCGCGCCCGATGGTGCTCGGCGCCAAGCCGGTGACCTGAGCCACTGCCGCGATGCCGCCATAGCCGGCGGCCTTCGCTTCGGCGGAGGCCCACAAGCGGCGCCCCCGCTCGTCGAGAAAGGACTGCAACGCTTCGTAGCGCTGCCGGATGCCGTCGCGATCAATCATCCGGACAGGGGTAGGCCCGCATCGGGAGCCAGGGAATCGCTTCCCGGCCATGGCGGCGATCAATCTCCTCGCCGCGCGAGCGGCTCGCGTTCAGTCGCGACGAAACCTCAGTCGATCCCTCAGCCCGAAGCTCGATCACTCCCACTCAATCACTCGATTCGATCGTTCGCGGACGGGCCCTAAGTGCCTTTTAGTATAACGTTTCAGCGTGCTATTTCCTGACCATGGCGGGCCCGCCCGGTGTCGCTGCCGAACCCCGATGTCCGT
>DATCWW010000486.1:0-6059 GCA_036566145.1 Gemmatimonadales bacterium | reverse complement strand
CTCCTCGTCGTCGAACTTGACCGAGACCTTGAGATCCCGGCCCGTGCCGCTCAGGCCCTGGATCGTGCCGCCCCCGAAGCGCCGGTGCCGGACGCGCTCGCCTTTGACGAAGCGGGGGGTGTCCTGCGACGCTTCCGCGTCTGACGGCGCAGGGTCGCTGGGTCGCAGGGACGCAGCGGCGTTAAAGCGGGGCTGCTGCCCCCACCCTGCGCCCCTGCGCCCCTGCGCCCCTGCGCCTGCGCCCCAATCCGGCGCCCACAGCGACGTCGTCCGCTTCTCCTCCACGATGCCGGGCGGCAGCGCCTTGAGGAAGCGTGAGGGAATACCCGGTCGCAGCTCCCCTCCGCGCCGGCGGGCGCGCGCCCAGGTGAGGTAGAGCTTGTCCTTGGCGCGGGTGAGGCCGACGTAGCAGAGTCGCCGCTCCTCCTCCAGACCGTCCGGCTGCTCCTCGGCCCGGGCCAGCGGGAAAAGACCGTGCTCCATGCCCGTGAGCACCACCACCGGCCATTCCAGCCCCTTGGCGGTGTGGAGCGTCATCAGCGTCACGCCCAGGTCCGAGCCCACGACCGTGTCGCCCGCGGACAGCAGCGCCGCCTCGGCGAGGAACCGCTCGAGCGGGGTGCCGGACTCGGGATCGTCGGTGACCTCCTCCGACCAGTCCGCGGCGCTCGCCACCAGCTCGCGGACGTTCTCCCAGCGGTCGGCGCCTTCCGGCCCCTCCGCCAGCAGCACCGCCTCGTAGTCGATGGCCCGGATGATCTGCTCCAGCACCTCGGCCGGCGGGAGCCGGCCGGCGCGCTCCCCCGCTCCCTCGATGAACGCGGCGAAATTCCGGAGCGCCTCGCGTACATTGGGCCGGAGGTCGGTGATGCGGTCGGCCATCGCGGCCGTGGCGAGCAGCGGCTTGCTCCAGTGCTGCGCCTGCTGTGCCAGCGCCGCGAGACTGGTCTCCCCCAGTCCGCGGCGGGGCACGGCGACCGCGCGCAGGAACGCCTCGTCGTCGCTCGGGTTGGCGACCAGCCGGAGATAGGCCAGCAGGTCCTTCACCTCGCGCCGCTCGTAGAAGCTGATCGCCCCGATCAGGCGATACGGGATCCCCGCCCGGCGGAACGCCTCCTCCAGGGCCCGCGACTGCGAATTGGTCCGGTAGAGCACCGCCATGTCGGCGTAGCTCCATTCGCCCGCCGCGCTCCGCCGCTGGAGCTCCCGCGCCACCCATTCGGCCTCGTCCCGCTCGTCGGCCGCCGCGAGCAGTGTCACCGCCTCGCCGCCGCGTCGCCGGGTCGTGAGCGTCTTCCCGATCCGGCCGGTGTTCTCCGCGATCACCCCGTTGGCGGCATCGAGCACCACCTGGGTGGAGCGGTAGTTCTCCTCCAGGCGCACCAGCTTGGCGCCGGGAAAATCCTTGAGGAAGTCCTGCATGTTGCGCACGTCGGCCCCGCGCCAGCCGTAGATCGACTGGTCGTCGTCGCCCACGGCGCAGACGTTGCCGTGCGCGCCGAGAAGGCGGATCAGCTGGTACTGCGCCTTGTTGGTGTCCTGGAACTCGTCCACCAGGATGAAGCTGAAGCGCTGCTGATACGCCCGCAGGCGGTCCGGATGCTCCCGGAAGAGCGTGAGCGGATGCAGCAGCAGGTCGTCGAAGTCCATCGCGTTCGCCGCGCGGAGCGCGGGGCCCATCGCGCCGTAGACGTCGCCGGCGACCTGCGACAGGCGATCGAACGGCGCCGACGCCGCGAGCTCCTCCGGCGGCACCATGCGATTCTTCGTCGCGGAGATCAGCGACTGGACCGCCCGGGGCGGGAACATCTTGGGGGAATGCCCCCGCTGCTCCATCAGCCGCTTGATCAGGCTGAGTCGGTCGTCCTCGTCGTAGATGGTGAAGCGGCGGGTGAATCCCAGCAGCTCGGCCTCGCGCCGGAGCAGCCGCGCGGACAGCGAGTGGAAGGTCCCGATCCAGAGGCCCGACGGGTCGCGCTCGAGCAGCCGGCCGATCCGGTGCTTCATCTCGCCGGCGGCCTTGTTGGTGAAGGTGACCGCGAAGATCCGGTCGGGCGGCACTCCGTGGCGGTCGATGAGCGCGGCGATCCGGGTGGTCAGCACCCGGGTCTTCCCCGAGCCCGCGCCCGCCAGCACCAGGAGCGGGCCGTGCAGGTGCTCGACCGCCTCCCGCTGCGCGGGATTCAATGCGTGCGGCAGGTCGGGGGTCGTCGCGTGACTCATGCGGCGGGCTCGTCCAGCGGAATGCGCATCAGAAAACAGGCTCCTCGGTCGGTCGACTCCAGGATCAGCGTGCCGTGGTGGGCATCCTCCACCACGCGCCGGGCCAGTGCGAGCCCGATCCCCCACCCGCCGAGCTTGGTGGTGATCCCGGGCTCGAACAGGGTCCGGCGGATCTCCCTGGGCACCCCCGGTCCGTCGTCCACCACCCGGATCTCGCCCATCCCTTCCGTCGCGCCGACCCGCAGGATAATCGTGCCGCTCCGTCCCTGCAGCGCATCGATCGCGTTCTTCACCAATGATTCCATCGCCCACTCGAGCAGCACCGGATCGCCCACCACCATCGGGCCCATGCCGGGCGCCTCCAGCCTGAGCTCGATCGGATTGGCGCGTCGGGGCAGCCGCGGCCGGAAGTAACCGGCCACCCGGTCCGCCAGGGCGCCGAGGCCGATCGGCTCCCGCTTGGCCGGATTGCCGATCCGCTCGAAGCGCCGAGCCACGCGATCGAGCCGCTCGGCGTCGGCGGCCAGATGCTCCGCCAAGTCCGGCGGCGGCGTGGGGCGGGAGCGAACCCGCTCGATCCAGCCCTGGAGACTGGTGAGCGGTGTCCCCATCTGGTGGGCGGCCTCGCGCGCCATCGCCACCCAGAGCCGATCGCGTTGCGCGGCCATCCCGCTCCGGTAGGCGAAGATCGCGACCGCCACCATCACGGCGATGGTCAGTGCCTGGAGCACCGCCAGCGCGGTGAGGTTCCGCTGGGCCGGCAGGGGACCGTAGTGCACCGTGCCCACCGCCGCGTCCACGATCGGCGGATTCTCCCGATCCAGCCGCCTGGCGTAGGCCAGCACCCGGGGGTCGTCAAGCGCCGCCTCGAACGGGAGGTTGGCGACCGCGCTCACCTGCCCCTGCTTATCGGTGACCACCAAGGGCAGGCCGAGCGCGCGAACCTGCTCGCCCAGCCTCAGGAGCGCTTCCGCCTCGGCATCAGGATCGGGATCGTTGAGACCGCCGAAGACGCCGGAGTAAAGCCGGCTGGTGGCGAAGGCGTCGGCGCGGAAGTGGCGGACGATGAGGAGACCGGTGCCCAGGCTCAGCCCGGCGAGCACCGCCACGAGGAGCACGGCCACCGCCGGCGCCAGCCGCTGGAGCCGCTCCTTACGCGGCCGGTACCAGGCGGTCGACACCGAGGTACGGCACCAGCGGCGCCGGCACCCGCACCGAGCCGTCGGCCGCCTGGTGGTTCTCCAGCAGTGCGATGATCGTGCGGGGGAAGGCGACGCCCGAGGCGTTCAGCGTGTGGAGAAACTCCGGCTTGCCCTTGGGCTCGGGGCGGTAGCGGATGTTGGCCCGGCGGGCCTGAAAGTCGGTGAAGGTGCTCGAGCTCGAGGCCTCGAGCCAGGCACCTACCCCCGGTGCCCAGACTTCCAGGTCGAAGGTACGCGCGCTGGCGAAGCCGGTGTCGCCCGCAGCCAGCTCCACGACACGGTAGGGAAGCTCCAGGCGGCGCAGCACCGTCTCGGCGTGCTCGGTCATCCGGGCGTGCTCGGCCGCCGAGTCCTCGGGCCGGGCGAAGCGTACCAGCTCCACCTTGTCGAACTGGTGGACCCGGATGAGCCCGCGGGTATCCTTGCCGTGCGCCCCCGCCTCTCGTCGGAAGCAGGGGGTCCACGCCACGTAGCCGAAGGGAAGCTGCGAGCCCTCGAGAATCTCGTCGCGGTGAATGTTGGTCAACGGGACCTCGGCCGTCGGGATCAGCAGCAGGTCGTCGGCGACCGTCGCGTAGAGGTCGTCCTCGAACTTGGGAAGCTGGCCGGTGCCGGTGAGGCTGGCCCGATTCACCAGGTACGGCGGGGCGACCTCGGTGTATCCGTGCTCGCGGGTGTGAAGGTCGAGCATGAAGCCGGCGAGCGCACGCACCAGCCGGGCGCCGGCTCCGCGGAAGAGCGGAAACCCGGAGCCGGTGAGCTTGGCGCCGGCCGGCAGGTCGAGGATGCCGAGGGCCGAGGCCAGCTCCCAATGCGGCTTCGGGGTGAAGTCGAACTTCCTCGGCTCGCCCCAGCTCCGGACCACGCGATTGGCGCTCGCGTCGCCGTCGGGAACCTCCGGGGCCGGAAAGTTGGGCAGGGTGAGCGCCCGCCGGTCGAGCTCGGCGTCGATCTCGCGCAGCTCCTGATCGAGCGCTTTGACCTGCTCGCCCGACGCCTTGAGCGTGGCCATCAGCTCGTCGGCCGGCTCCTTGGCCCGCTTCCGCCGGGCCACCTCTTCGCTCGCGGCGTTCCGCTCCGCCTTGAGCGCCTCGACGCGCACCAGCAGCTCGCGACGGCGGCGGTCGAGCGCCAGCACCTCGTCCACCAACGCCGCGACCGCCGGGTCGCTCCGCCGAAGCAGGCTGGCTCGGCTGCCCTCCGGGTCCTGACGGAGGCGCTTGAGATCGATCACCGGGAGCCTACTTGTCGGGGAAGCCGGGCTCGAGGCCGCGGTAGCCGCAGTTCTGGTCGGCGAGCACCTTGAATTGGATCGAGCCATCCTCGATCGAGAGGACTTCCATCTTCGCGTAGAGCGGGACGCCGATGCTGCAGATCACCCGGGAGCGGACCAGCAGCCGGTCGCCCACGGCCACCGGCACCGCCGCGTCGGTGATGTAGCCGTTGCTGGGCGCCTCGTCGATGTTGTCGAACGCCTCCGTGGACTTCTGTATCCCCGGGTCGGCGCTGCCGGTCGAGGGGATCCCGAGCGCGGCCCGGGGCAGCAGGATCGCCTGCCCGGTGGCCGCATCGCCCTCGATGTCGAAAGCGAAGTCGAACTCGGTGCTCTGGTCGATCCGGATCGGGCCGGTCGCGATCGAGTACCCGCTCGCCGTGGTGATCGGCGTGTCGGTGAGAGAGCCGACCGTGTTCTCCTCGACCGTGTTTTCCTCGGTCGGGTCGGCCAGGCTGTTGCTGTCGCTGCAGGCCGCGAGGGCGGCCCACGGGAGCAGCAGAATGAGGCGTCGGAGTGAGGACATGAGACTGGAAGGTTAAGAGCCCGACGAACAGCGGTCAACCGTCGACCGTTTCTTGACTTCGCCCGTGGCGACCCCTACGTTGCGACACCTTTTTTCAGCGATGGCGCCGATCGTGACGAGTGGGCTGTCCGAGGTGGTCCAGGGCCTCGCCCGGCGCGAGGGAGTGCACGCCGTGCTGTTGCTGAGCGGGGACGGGCTCGCGATCGCGCACCATGCGCGAGACCGGTTCGAGCCCGAGGCGGTGGCCGCGCTCGCGGCGACGCTCGCGCGCTTCGCCGGTCAGCTCGGAGACGGCGCCCGCCAGGGCCCGCTTCACACCGGCGTGCTGGAATACGCCGACGGGCTGCTGGTCCTGGCCCGGGTGGGCACGGGAGACTGGCTCGCGATCCTGGCCGGCGCCGATGCCGACGTCGGTCCCCTGCTCTACGACCTGCGCCAGCACCGCGCCGCCCTGGCTCCCCTTCTATGAAGTGGGCGGTCCTCCTGGCGGGTGGCTCCGGCACCCGCTTCTGGCCGCTGAGCACGCCGGATCATCCCAAGCAGCTGCTGCCGCTCACCGGCTCGGCCTCGAGCGCGGAGGAAGCGGTCGAACGGCTCACCGGCCTCATTCCCCGCGAGCGGATCCTCGTGGTCGCCGGCGCCGGTCTCGCGCCCAAGCTCCAGGCCCGGCTGCAGCTCCCGGGCGCGAACATCCTGATCGAGCCTCGGGCCGCCTCCACCGCGCCCGCGCTCATCTGGGCCACCTGGGAGGCCCACCACCGCGATCCTTCCGCCGAAGTCCTCTCGCTCCACGCCGACTGGGCCGTGGGCGACGCGGCCGCCTTCCGCCGCACTG
>DATCWW010000484.1:0-2072 GCA_036566145.1 Gemmatimonadales bacterium | reverse complement strand
GTGTCCGCGCGCGGACTGCGTCCCATGGACGTGGTGGCGGCGCTCCCCGAGCTCTGGCGCGAGTGGGACCTGCTGTGCCGCGCGCCGGCCGCGCCGCGTCCGCCGGTGCTGCTCGAGCTTACCCGACCCCAGACTCTCTGACCATGCGCATCGTCACCACGGCGCTGCTCGTCGGCCTCGCTGCTTCGCCGGCCCGGGCCCAGACTCCTTCCCGCGACTGGCGGCCCTCCGACCGCACCGTCATCGGCGATTTCAGCCGCATCACCGCCGTGGCCGCCGCGCTCGAGCGGGTCTACGTCACCTCGCCCACCGCCCTCCTCGTCTGGCATCCGCAATTCCGCACCTGGGAAGGTCCCTACGATCCGCCCCAGGGCATCACGCTCGCCGGCGTGTTCGGCGGCCTGGTCGATCCGTTGGACCAGTCGCTCTGGCTGGTGCGGACCAACGGGTGGGTGCACTTCCAGCCCGAGCTGCAGATCTGGGATCAGGGCCTGGTCTCCGGCAGCGTGGTGAGCATGGCGTTCGACGAGGGTGACCCGGTATCGGGTCTGTACGTCCGCACCCGCTCGGGGTGGCAACAGGTGCCGCGAGGCGGGTCCATGGCGACTTCGTCACGTCCTCCCGCGCGCCCGCGCACTCCTGTCAGCATCGACGAGGTGGTGCGCCAAAGCCCGACCCTCCAGACCAACGCCGCCCAGATCCTGATGGACAGCCGGCTCCGTCAGGCCCGCTACACCGCGGCGGCGCGCAGCTTCGACAACCTCGGCTGGTACCTGGGCACCTCGGGTGTCGGACTGCTTTACCTGCCTGACGGGGCGGCGCTACCCGACCGGCTGTCGTTCGGCCTCCCCTCGCTCTATACGGGGGCGGTCGCGAGCTGGCCCGGGGGCGTGTGGGTCGGCACCGATCGGACTTCGCTCGCCGACGCGACCCTGACCTACGTGGACTCCGAGCTGCGCGAGTTCCGCACCGTGCAGGGACCGCCTGCGTCGGGCACCCCGTTCACCCGGATTCTCGATCTCGGCGGGCAGGGTGCGGCCGTGTGGGCGGCGACCGACCGCGGCGTGGCCCGGGTCAATCCGACCGAGGGGCGATTCGAGATCGTGGACGAGACCCGCGGGCTTCCCGACGCCCGGGTCTACGATCTGTCCACTCGCCAGGGGCGAATCACGGTCGGGACCGCCCACGGAGTCGCGCGCGTCAGCGAGCGGCTGGAGGTCGAGCGGATCGCTCCCCGCTTCGTGGGCCCGGCCTACGCGGTCTACCCCGACGGCGATTCGGTGTGGGTGGGCACCTCCCGCGGCGTGCTGGTCGGGGTCACGGATCAGCCCGACCTTCTGCGGCCCTCGGGCATGGCGAGCGCCGGCTTCGACCAGCCGGTGCTCGCGCTCGTCGCCCTGGCCGATACGCTGGTGGGATTGGGTCGGGACGAGCTGCTCTGGCGCAATCCCGGCGGCCAATGGAACCTGGGCCCGCCGCTCTCGGGCGTGCTCGGAAGGCTCAGCCGCTTCGTGGCCGACCGATCGGGGTTGTGGGTGGCCGGTGACCGGGGAATCGGCTATGCCCGGCTCAACGGGCCCGCCCTGCTCGTGCTCCGCGAGGGCGACCTGCCGGGGCCGTCCCGCGACCTGGCGGTGGACGAGACCTATCTCTGGGTCGCCACCGACGCGGGATTGGTGCGCTTCCGCCTCGACGCCATCCGGCCGTGAGCGACGGCCCGGCGCTGGGGCCCGGCGTCGAGTTCGACCGCATCCGCGCCATCGCGTCGGCGCTCGGTCGCCAGGCGTCGGGGCTGGGCGACGACTGCGCCCTGATCGCCGGACGCCCCGACACGCTCGCCGTCTCCACCGACGCCAGCGTGGAGGGCGTGCATTTCCGCTTGGACTGGCTGAGCCATGAGGAGGTCGGGTGGCGGGCCGCCGCCGCGGCACTCTCCGATCTCGCCGCCGAAGGGGCGGAGCCGGCCGGACTCCTGGTGGCGGTCACCGTCCCGCCGTCCGCGACCGAGCAGGCGCTGGTGTCCCTGATGCGCGGGGTCGGGGAAGCCGGCGCCGCCGTCGCGGCGCCGGTCC
>DATCWW010000217.1:0-4365 GCA_036566145.1 Gemmatimonadales bacterium | reverse complement strand
CGCCCGCGGGCGTGTGGCAGGCAGCCGAGCCGGTCGGCGATGCCGTGCTCTGCGGCTGCACTGTCGCGCCCGGCTTCGATTTCGCCGACTTCCGGATGGCCGACCGCGACGCGTTGATGAGGAACTACCCGGCGGACGCCGAGCTGATTCGACGCCTCACCCGATGAGAATCCTGCCCGCGGTTCTCGTACTCACGCTCGCCGCCGCGCATGGGGCCTTCGGCCAGCTCCCTCAAGGCGTGATGGTCGGCACTACCCCGGACGTCCCGGCCCGCGGCACCGTGGCGTGGATCCGGGTGACCGCGGACAGTCTCCCGGCGGGCGACACCCTCACCGCGGTCGAAGGGGAGGTCGAGGGGGAGCCGCTGCACTTCGAGTCCCGGCGTGCCGGCGGCTACCGGGCGCTGCTCCCGGTCCCGCTCGAAGGCGGCGACACGCTCGCGATCCGGCTGATGCTGCATCGCGAGACGCGGAGTGACACCTCGCAGGTGCTGCTGACCGTGGCGCGCGAGAACTACCCGCGCGAGCGGCTCCGGGTGGCGCCCCGCATGGCCCGCCCCGACAGCGCCGCGGCGGCCCGGATCGACCGCGAAGTGGCCCAGGCCCGCGCCATCGGGCGCGCCTCGCACGAGAGGCCCACGCTCTGGGTCGGAGCCTTCCGGGTGCCGCGCTCGAGCCGCATCACCAGTCGCTTTGGGGCAGCGCGGGAATTCAACGGGGAGATCACCAGCCGGCATCTGGGGACCGACTTCGCCGGACAGGTCGGAGCGCCGGTGAACGCGCCCGCTCGAGCTGTGGTGGCGCTGGTGGCGGATTTCTATCTGGCCGGCCACGCGCTGTACCTCGACCATGGCGGCGGACTGGTCACCGGCTACTTCCACCTGAGCCGCACGCTCGTCGCCCCAGGCGATACCGTGCTGCCGGGGCAGCCGGTCGGTGAGGTCGGGCGGACCGGCCGGGTGACGGGTCCCCACCTCCATTGGATCGCGCGCTACGGAGCGATCAATGTGGATCCCATGAGTCTGGTCGAGTTGCCGTGGTAGGAGAACGGTGAAGGAGACAGCGGCTAGCTTTTCAA
Organism: Gemmatimonadales bacterium; assembly: GCA_036566145.1. Classification (GTDB taxonomy): domain Bacteria; phylum Gemmatimonadota; class Gemmatimonadetes; order Gemmatimonadales; family GWC2-71-9; genus CAVVWJ01. The sequence continues at coordinate 3,288 of DATCWW010000217.1, read as the reverse complement.
TCGCTCCGCCAGCACCGGCTGCACTCCCTTCGGGTCCGCCTTCCCCTGGCTCTTCTTCATCACCTGCCCGACGAAAAAGCCCATCAGCTTGGCCTCGCCGCCGCGGAACCGCGCGACCTCGCCGGGATGCGCCGCCAGCACCTCATCCACCCATCGGCCCAGCGCGTCCTGATCGCTGACCTGCACCAAGCCAAGGCTCTCCGCCACGGCGCGGGGAGCGTCCTCGGTGCTGCCGAGCTCGGCGTAGACCCGCTTCGCCGCCTGGTGACTCACCACGCCGTCCCGCACCAGGCCTACCAGGGCCGCCAGGCGCGCCGGGCTCACCGGGAACCGGCCCGTCTGATTGAAGCTGGTCATGACGTCGCCCATGACCCAATTGGCGGCGGTCTTGGGCTCCACCCCCGCGCCGACCAGCGCCTCGAAATACTCGGCCAACGGAACCTCGCTGGTGATGACGCGGGCGTCGTAGGCCGAGAGGGCGAAGGCTGTCTCCAGCCGGCTGCGCCGAGCCTCGGGCAGCTCGGGCAGTCCGCTGCGCTGCTCCGCCATCCAGGCGTCGTCCAGGACCAGCGGCGGGAGGTCGGGATCGGGGAAGTACCGGTAGTCGTGGCTCTCCTCCTTGGACCGGGTGGGACGGACCTGGCCGCTCGCGGCGTTGAAGAGCAGCGTCACCTGCTCCACTTTCCCGCCGCCGTCGAGGAGGGACCCCTGACGGGTCCGTTCGGCCTCGAGCGCGCGCTCCACGTTGGCGAAGGAGTTCATGTTCTTCACTTCGGCCTTGGTGCCGAGGCGGGTTTCACCGGGGCGGCGGATGGAGAGGTTGGCGTCCACCCGGAGGCTGCCCTGCTCCATGCTGCAGTCGCTCACGCCGGCGTAGACCAGAATCTGCCGCAGGGTGACGAGGTAGGCTCGCGCCTCCGCCGGCGAGCGGAGGTCGGGGTCGCTCACGATTTCCGCGAGCGGGACGCCCGCACGGTTGAGGTCCACGGCCGTCTTTCCGGGGAACCGGTCGTGAATCAGCTTGCCGGCGTCTTCCTCCAGATGCAGCCGGGTGATCCCCACCTCGATCCGGCCCCGGTCGGGCGACTCGAAGGCCACCCGACCCCCCGTCGCGAGCGGCTGGTCGAACTGGCTGATCTGGTAGCCCTTGGGCAGGTCGGGATAGAAGTAGTTCTTCCGGGCGAACACGCTGGTGCCGTGCACCGTGCACCCCAGCGCCAACGCCGCTCTCGTGCCCAGGCGGACCGCCTCGCCGTTCGGCACGGGCAGCGCCCCGGGCAGTCCGAGACACACCGGGCAGACGTTGGTGTTGGGCAGGTCGCCGAAGCCGGTGCGGCAGGCGCAGAACATCTTGGTCCGGGTGCGGAGCTGGACGTGCACCTCGAGGCCGATCACGGTCTCCCAGCTCATCCGCGCACCTCGCCGTCGGCCGGGACGGCGCGCTCGAGCGCCGCGGCCGCGGCCAGCAGGCGCTCCTCCTCGAAGAACGGCGCGATGAGCTGCGCCCCGATCGGCAGGCCCTCGCTCCGCCCCACGGGGAGCGTCACCGCCGGCAGCCCGGCCAGATTCACCGCGCAGACGAAGACGTCCGCCAGGTACATCGCGACCGGGTCCTCGGTCTTCTCACCGGCCCTGAAGGCAGGGGTCGGCGTGGTCGGCGTGAGCAGCAGGTCCACCCCGCTCGCGAACGCCTGACGGAAATCGTCGGCGATGAGGGCCCGGACCCGTTGCGCCTTGCGGTAGTACGCGTCGTAGTAGCCGGCGCTCAGCACGTAGGTGCCGACCAGGATCCGGCGGCGGACCTCGGCGCCGAACCCCTCGCCGCGAGTGGCCTGCCAGAGCGCCCGGATGTCGCCCGCGGGGCCCACCTTGCGCGGGCCATAGCGCACGCCGTCGTAGCGGGCCAGATTCGCGGCCGCCTCGGCCGGCGCCACGATGTAGTAGGTCGGCACCGCGAAGCGGGAGTGCGGAAGGGACACCTCGCAGACCGTGCCGCCCAGCTCCTCGATCGCCTCACGGGTGCGGCGAAGCGCGGACGCGACCCCGGCGTGCAGATCGGGCGGGAAATACTCGCGCGGGAGGCCGACCCGGAGGCCGCTGAGATCGGTCCGCGGCGCCGGCGCCGTCATCGGCGGGCGATCGAGCGTGGTGGCATCGAGCGGATCCACCCCGCTCATCGCGGCCAGCACCCGGCCGGCGTCGTCCACGGTGCGGCTGAACACGGAGATGCAATCCAGCGACGAGCCGAAGGCCACCAGGCCGTACCGGCTGACCCGGCCGTAGCTGGGTTTGAGGCCCACGATGCCGCAGAAGCTCGCCGGCTGACGCACGGAGCCGCCGGTCTCCGATCCCAGGGCGGCGGGCACGACTCCGGCCGCCACCAGCGCGGCCGATCCGCCCGAGCTCCCGCCCGGCACCCGCTCCGGATCGAGCGGATGCCGGACACGGCCGAAGGCGGAGTTCTCGGTGGACGAGCCCATGGCGAACTCGTCCATGTTGGTCTTGATCGCCGCCAGCGCGCCGGCCGCGCGGAGGCGGGCGACCGCGGTCGCGGTGTAGGGCGACACGTAGCCGCTCAGGATCCGCGATCCGCAGGTGGTGGGTTCCTCGACGGTGACGATGTTGTCCTTGAGCGCGATCGCCATGCCGGCCAGCGGCCCCGGCGCGGGCATCCGGTCCACCCGGTCGCCCTCGGCGTCGAGCGCCTCCTGCGACCAGTGCAGCACCGCGTTGAGCCCTTCGGCCGCGCGGAGCTTGGACGCCGTCTCCAGCGCGACCGCCCGGCCGCTCAGAGCGCCTCCATGGCGCCGTGGCGCGGCACCAGGAAGAAGCCGTCGGCGAACTCGGGGGCCATCGCCGCCGGCGGGCGCGCGAGCGGCACCGGCCCGGGCGTGTCCGCCCGGAGGGGAACCTGCACCGGACCGGGGAGGAACGGCGCCGCCTGATGATCGGCGGGAACCTCGTCGAGCTGGGCGACGTAGTCCACGATCCGGTTCAGCTGCTGCACCAGGCGATCGACCTCGTCGTCGCGTACGGCCAGCTCGGCCAGGCGGGCCACGTGCAGCACCTCGTCGCGTCCGATGCTCATGCGCTCTCCCATTCGCGCTCGAGGCCCGCGTAGGCCACCAGCAGCTGCTTCACCCCGACCTCCTCGTCGTCGAACTTGACCGAGACCTTGAGATCCCGGCCCGTGCCGCTCAGGCCCTGGATCGTGCCGCCCCCGAAGCGCCGGTGCCGGACGCGCTCGCCTTTGACGAAGCGGGGGGTGTCCTGCGACGCTTCCGCGTC
>DATCWW010000212.1:0-2083 GCA_036566145.1 Gemmatimonadales bacterium | reverse complement strand
GCTCGGCGGCGCCAGCGGCGAAACCGACCGCGACGAGGTTCACCACGCTCAGCACCGCTGCGATGGGGCGCCAGATGGCGGGTTTGAAGGTCATGCTGCGCTCATGCGCTGGGGGTCGCGGAAAGTTAACTGCCACGCCCGCGGCTCGCGCGCCGCATCGCGATTATGGCTCCGGTGGCGGCGTTCGATCGAGCCGGGCGCGATAGCGAGCCAGGTCCACTACCAGAAACAGCCCCACCAGGGTGACCCCGATGCCGACGACGCGGAGCGCTTGCTGCGACGCCCGGGCGTACTCGTGCTGGGCGATCGCGGTCTCGGTGAGCATCCGGGTCGTGACCGGCGACGGCGTTCGCTTCTGCTGCTCGACCTCCTTGGCGTACCGCCGCCAGTCTGCCATCATGCCGTCGGGGATCGTGGTCCCCGGAATCACCCGTGTGCTGATCACGGCGCCGATGCCGAGCACGACCAGGCTGGCGGATACCACAAGCCGTTTACCGCCTGCCGCATCGCGGACCTCGGAGCCTGAGAGTCAGTCACCGGTGGGGACGATCCCGGCGGTTTCGACCATGAGGATCACCGTCCGCTCGGGCGCGCGCGGCCGGTGCATGACGCCCTTCGGGACCACCGTCCCCTGGCCCGGGCCGAGCTCAATGGTCCGCCCCTCCAGATCGATCCAGAACCGTCCGCTCACGACGTAGAAGAACTCGTCGTCGTCGTCGTGCTTGTGCCAGTGGTACTCGCCCTGGACCACGCCGAGGCGCACCACCGCGTCGTTCACCCGACAGAGCGTCTGGTTGTACCACTGGTCGGTGCAGGCGGCCACCAGGTCGGGCACGTCGATCAGCTCGAGCGGGCCGAACTTCACGTCGAGGTGGGTCGCGTAGGGATAGTCGGGCATGGGGCCCTCGCTGGTCGTGGCTGGAATTTCGCGGATCGCGGCGATGAGGCAAGCGGAGCGCCCGCTCAACCCGGAGACGGTGCGCCCGGCGCGAGCAGCACGTCGCAGTACTCGAAGCGGCCGTCCCGCCGCACGCGCTCGCCCGTCACCAGGGGTAACGGCCGGTCGAAGATGGGGCCGGCGTACACGCAGGTGTGGAACTCGCCCCGCTCGCCGCAGGGATCGACCCCGGCCGGGAGACCGGCCAGCAGTGCGGCGTCGAGCTCCCTCCCCGCGAAGTCGGCGCCGAGCTGGGTGGTGTCCACGCAGGTGAGGACCCCCCGGTACCCGTCATCCACGAAGCGTCGAGCCAGGGTGGTTGTGTCCGTCCCCCAGAGCGGAAAGACGCCGGTCCAGTTCAGGCGCCCGAGCAGCGCCTCACGGTAGGCGCGCACATCGGCGAGGAATAGATCCCCGAAGGCGATGTGCCGAAGCCCGGGCCGCCGTGCCCGCGCCGTCGCCAGTGCCTCGGCAAAGGCCGCCTCGTAGGCGGCGTTGCTCGCCGCGGCGGGGATCGTGGCCTCGAACAGCGGGAGTCTTATGGCGGCGACCTGCGCGTCGAGCACGGCCCGGCGCACGCCATGGATGCTGATCCGGTCGTACTCGCGGGTGATGGTCGTGACGAGGCCCACGACCCGCCACGCGGAGTCGGCCCGGAGCGCCGCCAGCGCCAGCGCGCTGTCCTTCCCGCCGCTCCAGGCGAGGAGGACCTCGGCCGGAGCGCTCACCGACACCTTTCCCGCCGCCAAGCCTGGATCACCACCGACAGCATGCGGTTCCTCTCCTATCCGGGTGTCTTTCCTTTTATATAGGCTGTGGCGTGGCGCGCTGGCGCGCGGGGCACCCGGAGCGGCGCCACGCGGGAGTGAGAGCGGGTCGTCCCGCGGCGCGTCTCACTGGTAGCCGGGGCACGAGGCGCCGGCGGCCTGAATGCCAACCGGAGAACCGATGATGCAGAACTGGGAACAGGACGTCCGCGCGCGTGAAGAGGAGAATCGCGTCGCGTTTCTCGCCGGCGACGTGGCGGTGCTCGACCGCCTCTGGACCGACGACTTTCTGGTCAACTCGCCGCTCAGCCTGGTCAACGACAAGCCGCGGACGCTGGCCCTGCTGGAAGCGGGCCGCATCCGGCACAGCTCGCTCACC
>DATCWW010000435.1:0-3025 GCA_036566145.1 Gemmatimonadales bacterium | reverse complement strand
CGTGGCACTCTCGGATGAGCCCGGTCTGACCACTCGCCGGGCTCCCCGCAGCGCCATCGATTCCCTGCTGACCCGGGACGCCCGCGGCGCGGTGGTCGATCTGCCGAAGGTGGCGCTGGCGCCGTGCCGCGAGGCCGGCCTCTGGCCCGCCGGAAGCAACGTCGTGCCGCTGGTCGAGACCCGGGAGAGCGCCGTGATCCGGCGGGGCATTCCCGCCCTCGCGATCGAGTACGACGGCACGATTCGGCCCGCGCAGGTTCGATGAGGTTTCGGACCCGGCTGTTCCTCGCGCTCGCGCTCGCGGGCGTGATCCCGCTGGTCTTCCTGGCGCTGGGTGTCCGGCGCGAGGTGGACCGGCGTCTGAGCGCCGAGTATCGGGCACGGGTGGACGGCGCGGTACGGAGGATTCGCGCCGATCTCACGCGCGAGAGTACCGCCATCCAGGGCCGGCTCGGCGCCTTCGCCGCCCAGCTCGCCGCCGACGATCGGTTCCGCCGGGCCGTGGTGGAGAACGACCCCGCCTCCCGGGCCTGGGTCCTCGACTGGGGCCGCGGCGCGATCCGCCAGTCCGGCCTCGCGGTGCTGCAGCTGCAGGACAGCAGCGGCCGGATCCTGAGCTCGGGCCACTTCCGCCAGGAATACGACCGGGTTCGCCCCGAGCTCCCGGCGTTCCTCGCCCGCTCGGGCGGATGGCCGGCCCTGGCCGAGGCGCGGACGCCCGAGGGAGCCGTGCTGGCACTGGTGCGGAGCGACTCGTTCACCGTGGCGGGCCGGCGGTTCACCCTGGTGGGCGGGGTAGCGACCGAGGGACGCTTCCTCGGACCTCTCCCCGGCGACTCCGGGTTCGCCGTCCGGCTGGTGCGGGGCGACTCGAGCATGCCGACCCTGCCGGGTGCCGTGGCCGCCGATCTGCCGATTCCCCTCCTGCCCCTTCCTCCCGCGCAGCCGAGTGCTGCGCGCCTGGTCGTCAGTCAGTCGGGGGCGACGCTGGCGGAGCTTCGCCGGGGCGTGGACCGCTGGTTCGTCGGGGTCCTGCTTGCGACCGCCCTCGCCACCCTGGCCGGGGCGGCGTGGCTCTCCGCCCGCATCAGCCGACCGCTCACCGGTCTCGCCGAGCAGACCGCCGCCATCGACCTGGACCGGCTCGAGCATGACTTCGCCACCGATCGGACCGACGAGATCGGCGACCTCTCGCGTCTGCTCGGTGCGTTGACCGCGCGGCTCCGAATCGGTGCGTCCCGGCTCCGGGAGGCCGAGCGGCGGGTCGCGATGGGCGACCTCGCCCGGCAGGTGAACCACGACGTCAAGAACGGCCTGGTGCCGATCCGGAACGTGCTGCGCCATTTCGACGAGGTGGCACGGGACCAGCCGGCGTCGCTGGCCGAGCTGTACCGCGAGCGGCGCGGCACGCTCGAATCCAGCGTGGCGTACCTCGAGACCCTGGCCCGGAACTACGCCCGGATCTCGCCGGCGCCCTCGCGCGAGCCGTGCGATGTGAACGCCCTGGTGGAGCAGCTGGTGCACGGGAGCGAGCCGGGCGGCCGGCTCACGGCTGCGCTCGGCACGGGCATCCCTTCGGTGGCGGCGGACCGGCTGATGCTGCGGCGTGTGCTGGAGAACCTGATCGGCAACGCGGTGGAGAGTCTCGACGGTCGTGAGGGGCAGGTGACGGTGAGCACCGAGGCGGCCTCCGGTGGCGGCGTGCGCGTCACCGTCGCCGACACCGGCCGCGGCATGTCGCGCGAGGAGCTCGACCACGCCTTTGACGATTTCTTCACCACCAAGCCTGGCGGCACCGGTCTCGGGCTCTCCATCGCGCGCCGGCTGGTGCTCGACCTCGGCGGAACGCTCCGGATCGAGACCGAGCCGGGCGCCGGTACCCGGGCGGTGGTGGAGCTTCCCCGATGACGCTGGTGCTGGTGGTGGACGATGCGGCGCCGCTCGCCGAGCAGTATGCCTACGACCTCAGGCGCATGGGCGGGTACGAGGTGCTCACCGCCCCCGACGGCACCAAGGCGCTGGAGCTGATCGCCGGGGCGCCGGTGGACTGCGTGATCCTCGACCTCGAGATGCCGGGGATGGACGGCTTCGAGGTCCTCCGCGTTCTGGAGCGGAAGGGCATTCCCGTTCCGGTGATCGTCTACACCGGGACCGGCAATTACGAGCGCTGCGTGCAGGCGGTCCGCCTCGGGGCCTACGGCTTCGTCGACAAGGCGGAGCCGGTCGCACGGGTGGTGCAGGAGATCGAGTCCGCCCTCGAGCGCCGCCGGCTCCGCGGGGAGCTCCTGTCACTCCGGCGCCAGCTCGGCCGGGAGACATCCCTGGTCGGGAGCAGCGCGGCGATGGGCACGCTCCGGGAGACCATCGCCCGGGTCGCGCCGATCCCGAGTCCGGTGCTGATCATGGGCGAGAGCGGGACCGGCAAGGAGCTGGTCGCCCGGGACCTGCACCGGCTGGGGCCCAATCCCTCCGGCCCGTTCATCCCGCTCAACAGCGCCGCCCTGCCCGAAAGCCTGGTCGAGAGCGAGCTCTTCGGCCACGAGCGTGGCGCGTTCACCGGCGCGGTCAGCACCCGGAAGGGTGCGTTCGAATCGGCGGAGCGGGGGACGCTCTTCCTCGACGAGATCGGCGAGCTTCCGCTGGCCGCGCAGGCCAAGCTGCTCCGCGTGCTGGAGGAGCGGCAGCTCACCCGGGTCGGCGGGGCGAAACCGGTCCGGATCGAGGCTCGGATCGTGGCGGCGACCAACCGTGAGCTCGAGGCTGAGGTCGGAGCGGGGCGCTTCCGGGAGGACCTGTTCTACCGGCTCAACGTACATCTGATCCGGGTGCCTCCGCTCCGCGACCGCCTCTCGGATGTCCCCGCGCTCGTGGATCAGTTCCTGACCGGCATCTGTGCCCGCTTCGGCGTCCGGAAGAAGCGCATCGCGGCGGACGCGCTCGACCTGCTGATGGCTTACCAGTGGCGCAGGAACAACGTGCGGGAGCTCAGGAACATCGTGGAGCGGATGGTGATCGCCACCGACGA
>DATCWW010000430.1:0-3666 GCA_036566145.1 Gemmatimonadales bacterium | reverse complement strand
CCATCGGCCAGCCCGGGCTCGTCGGCGGGTGGCGGCGGGTAGGTTGCCAGCAAGCGACGCATGAAACCGATGAGGGCCGCCTGCTCCTGCTCGCGCTGGTGGGCATCCTCGTCCTCGCCCTTCCGCTTGCGCAGCCGCTCGAAGCGGTGCGCGTTGCGCAGGGCCTTGGCCGTCAGGTTGGCCACGACCTGGCAGAACTGCAGGTCGGCCGCGGAGAAGGCCGGGCCGTCGCGGAAGGTCCGGAGCAGGATGGCGCCGATGGGCGAGCCCCGCCAGGAGATCGGGATCGCGGTGATCGACTTGACCCGCCGGGCCGTGAGCGAGCCGCGGGCCGGGCTCAGCGACGGGTCGGTGGCCACATCGGCGATGAACACCGTCTCGCCGGTGGTGAAAGCCCGCTGGAGCTCGGGATAGCGGCCCAGGTCCACGACGTAGTTCCGGATGCCGGGATCCTCGTAGCTCGCCACCAGCCGCACGTTCCCGCCGCGCTCAGCCAGGAAGATCGAGCAGCGGTCGAGCCCGAAGGTCTCGCCCAGCCGCCGGGCGACCGACTGCACGATGTCCCCGAACTGCAGGGTGCCGCCGATCTCCTGCAGGATCTCGATGACCGCCAGCAGGTGCTTGCGCTCCTGCTCCATGGCGTTGAGCCGAGCCTGCAATCGTTCGACTTCGTCGAGTGCCAGAGCCGCCGTCATGGGCCTGTCCCGGATAGGGTGACTCCGCTCATTATAAGACTCGGCGGCCGGCGCGAAAGTCGTGAAGGAAGCTGCAGGTCCGACTGTCCAACTCCTGGGGTGTCACGATGGTTGACGGCCCGTCGGCGGCGGCTAGGTTGCACCGGAGAACATGGCCTCGGACCGGAGGTTAGCGATGATGGGGGAGCACGAGGAGCAGGATCTCGAGCCGGAGTCCGAAAACCACGCCGGGGAACGCGCCGGACCGGCGGGATTCGCGGCGGGACTGGTGGTCGGGGCGCTGCTGGGCGCCACGGTCGCGCTCTTGTTCGCCCCCGAGCGGGGCGACCGGACCCGCCGCGCGGTGCGGCGGAGGCTTGAGCGGCTGAGAGACGAGGCCGCCGACGGAATCGGCCGGGCCGGACGGATCACCCGGAAGGACGTGCTCCGCCGGCGGCGCCAGCTTCGGGACCAGCTCGAGAAGGCGCTCGACCGGTTCTAGCGCTCAGTGCTTGTCCGCGATGCGCGCGGCCAGCTCCGCGGCGCGGGCGCGGTAGAGCGGATCCAGCACCTCACGGTCGGGCAGCGTCCGCACCCGGCCCAGCTCGGCGCGGGCATCGTCCCACTGTTTGCGGTCGGCATAGACCTCCGCCAGCTCGAGCCGGTGGTAGATCCTTCCGGGGTCCAACTGGACGGCGCGTTGGAGATTGGCGATCGCCTCCTCCCACGACGCCTGCTTGAACACGCCGGCGCCGAGGAAGCTCCGGGCGAAGAAGCGGCTGAGCCCGGAGAGCCGCATGATCTCCGCGTTCCACCGGCCCAGGATATGGTAAGCCCCGTCGTGGCGGGGGTTGAGCTCGAGTGCCCGCAGCGCCTCGTCGCGGACCACCTGCGCACGCCGGATCCGCTCCTTCTTGCCCTTGGTGAGTGAGGCCAGTCCCACCGCGGCGGCCACGGCGAAGTGGCCGTCGGCTCCGGTCGAGTCGGTCGCCACGGCGCGCCGGGCCAGCCGCTCGGCGCGGGCGTAGAGCGAGTCGCGCTCCGCGCTGGGCACGCTGTCGGGTATCTGCTGGCCCAGGTCGAGCAGGGCCATCGCGGCGCGCCAGTTGGCCTCGTAGTCGGTCGAGTCGGTCGCGAGGGCCGCCTCGTAATGGGCGACGCCGGTGCGCAGGTCGTGCGCCTGCAAGGCCGCGGTGCCCATCGTCACGTGGTCGTGAGCCGTCTGGCCGGCCAGCGCGGCCGGCCGGCCGATCCCGAGCAGGAGCGCGCACCCCAGGAGCCGTATGAGCACAGAGCGGTCCGTTTCGCGAGGAGATGCCGAATGGTGATCCCCTCCCTGATCCAGCACAAGCGGGACGGTCGCGCGCTCACCGCCGACAACTGGGCCCAGCTGGTGTGGGCGTACACCTCCGGCAAGATCCCCGACTACCAGATCTCCGCGCTGCTGATGGCGGTGTTCTTCCGCGGGATGTCGCCGGAGGAGCTGGCGGCGCTGACCGACGCCATGATCGCCTCGGGCGACAGCATGGAGTGGGACGGGCTCGGCATGCCGGTGGTGGACAAGCATTCCACCGGCGGTGTAGGCGACAAGGTCTCGCTCCTGCTCGCGCCGATGGTGGCGAGCTGCGGCGCCGCCGTGCCCATGATGTCGGGCCGCGGGCTGGGGCACACCGGCGGCACGATCGACAAGCTGGAGTCCATTCCCGGCTTCCGCACCGGCCTCACCATGCGGGAGACCCGGGCCCAGGTCGAGCGGATCGGCTGCGCCATGATCGGGCAGACACCCCAGATCGCGCCGGCCGACCGGAAGCTTTACGCCCTCCGGGACGTGACCGGCACCGTCGAGTCGATTCCGCTCATCTCGGCCAGCATCATGTCCAAGAAGCTGGCCGAAGGCCTGGACGGCCTGGTGCTCGACGTGAAGACCGGCAGCGGCGCGTTCATGCCCGAGCTCGAGCGTTCGATCGAGCTGGCCCGCACCATGATCGCCCTGGGCGAGGTGCGCGGCTGCCCCACCATGGCGCTGGTGACCGCGATGGACCGGCCGCTGGGCCGGGCCTGCGGACACACGCTGGAAGTGGAGGAGGCGATCGAGGGTCTGCGGGGCGGCGGGCCGCCGGACCTGATGGAGGTGACCTACGCGCTCGGGGCGGAGATGCTGGTCCAGGCCGGGGTCGAGCCCGACCAGGCGGGCGCGCGGGCGCGGCTGGAGGAGTCGGTGAGCTCCGGACGCGCCCTCGAGACGTTCGGCCGGGTGATCGAGGCGCAGGGCGGCAATCCGGCGGTGCTGGAGGATCCGGGCATCCTGCCCCAGGCGGGCGCGGTGGAGGTCTACCGGGCCTGGCGGGACGGGGTCGTTTCCGGCGTTGAGCCGCACCGTATCGGCCGGGGCATTCTCGAGCTCGGCGGCGGACGCCGGACCGTCGAGGACCACATCGATCCCACCGTCGGCTTCGTGCTCACGGTCAAGCCGGGTGACAAGGTGCGGCGAGGCGACCCGATCGCCTCGGTGTTTGCCCGGGACGAGGCGGGGATCCCGATCGGCATGGCCGCCCTGGAGGTCGCCATTACCATCGGCGACAGCGGCAAGCTCACTCCACTCATCAGCCACCGCGTCACGGCGGCCGGAGTAGAGCCGCTGGCGGCAGACTGAGGTGCCGATCATCGGCGGGGCGGTGGAGACCGTGCTGGTCTCGGCGGTCCTCGTGGTGGCGTTGACGGTCTGGCTCCGGCGGGACCGGCGGCACCCCGGGCCCCGGCTCCACGGCAGCGACGGCATCGACCGGGACGTGCTCGAGGAAGCAGAGCGGGAGGTGCGTGATCTGGAGGCGCCCGCCCGGCCCGACGAGGAGCGCCCGGGGGACGATTGGGGCCCCGGCGTCGCGCGCCCCCGCGGCATCCCCAGGCTTCGGCCATGAGAGCACCTGTCATCCCGAGCGGAGCGAGGGATCTACTTCGGCAGAGTTCGACGCCCGGTACGGTAGATCCCTCG
>DATCWW010000428.1:0-5586 GCA_036566145.1 Gemmatimonadales bacterium | reverse complement strand
CCGCTCATCCAGTTGGTCACCGTGATCGAGAGGCTGACTGCGCTGGCCAGCACCCACCAGCCCACGGCCGGACGCGGGGTCGGCCCCGCCGCGAGCACGACGAGCGGCAGCATGAAGGTCAGCGAGCCCAGCGCGTAGCTCTCGGGCACGGTGAACCAGAAGAGCGCCGCCGTGCTGCTCAGCCCGAGCAGGGTGAGCAGGGCCCCATCGATCCGACGATGGCCCGCCAGCCGAAGGAGGAGGTACAAGGTCGCCGCCCACGCCGCCGCCACCAGCCCCTCGAACCAGCGGACCGCGGTCCAGGGATCGAGGCCGAGGATGCGGCGGAGCAGACATACACTGCCGTATCCGATCAGCGAAAAGAGGGGATGGACCTCGCTTCGGTAGTGGTCCGACCGCCTGGAGGTCAGGTTTTCGAAGATCCGCGGGGCGTCGCTCTGAAACCAGAGATCCACTCGGCGCGAGTCGATGATCCCGATCCCGATGACGCCGGCCCCATACCAGGCGACCGCGGCCCCGACGGCCGCCAGGGCGACGGCCACGGCGATGTCGGCGGGGCCAGGGCGACTTTCGCTCACGGGCGCGACTCGGTGCGGTCGAGCGCGAAGACGTCGATCCTGTCGCCCAGCCGGGACCCCTGCTGGGTGTTCCCCCCGACCGCGACGGCGATCATCTGCTCTCCGTCCACCTCGAACGCGATCGGCGGCGCGTTGACTCCCGCCTCGCAGCGGTATTGCCAGAGCCGCGCACCGGTCGCGGCGTCGTAGGCACGGAACCAGCGGTCGCTTTCGCCGGCGAAGATCAGACCGCCCGCCGTCGCGAGCACGCCGCCGACCAGGGGCCACCGGGTGCGCACCTGCCAGACGATGCGCCCGGTCGTCGGCTCCACGGCGGAGATGGTCCCGAACTCCTCCCGGCGCTGGCCCCGGCCGGTGATCCCTCCGTACCAAGGAAGTCCACGTTGCCACGGCAGGTGCTCGAGCTGGACCCACATCGGTTGGTGCAGCGCGACGACGTAGACCCACCCGGTGACCGGAGACCAGGCGGCCGGAGACCACGAGACCCCGCCGTTCGGGCCCGGCGCGATCACGGTCCTCCGCTCGTTCAACCGAGCGAACAGGTTCGCCTGGGGAACCAGCGGCGCGGAGCGCGCGAGAAGGCGCCCGCTGCCGGCGTCCAGCACGAAGAGGTGACCGATCTTTCCGGCCTCCGCGACGGCCAGACCGTCCCGGTGGGGAATCAGGATCGGTGGACTCGCCGGATCCATGTCCCAGGAATCGTGGGGGATGAACTGATGGGCCCAGACTATCTCGCCGGTCGCGGCGCGGAGGGCGAGCAGGCTTTCGGTGTACAGGTTGTCGCCAGGGCGTTCGCCCGGGTCGAATGACGGGGCCGGGTTACCGACCGCGACATAGAGCAGCCCCGAGGGCGGGTCGTACGCCGGGGAGGTCCAGACCGACCCGCCGCCATGGCGCCAACTGTCGGCATAGCGCGCGGAATCGGCGCGCTCCCGGTCGAGGTCGCGACGCAGCGGCGCGCCCCACGATGTGGTGTCGGACCACCGCCCCCACCAGCCGCCCTCCTCAGGCGAGGGGATGGTGTACCGGCGCCACGCCAGGGTGCCGTCCCGCGCGCGGAACGCGCTGACATGTCCCCGCACCCCGAACTCGGCGCCGGAGGTGCCGACAATCACCAGGCTGTCCACGACCAGCGGCGCCATGGTCACGCTGTAGCCCAGCGCGGCAGAGTCCACGGCCGCGGTCCAGACCGGTGCTCCGGTCGCGGCGTCGAGCGCGATGAGCTTGGCGTCGAGCGTGCCGAGATACACGTGGCCGTGGCCCAGGGCGACGCCCCGGTTGGACGGTCCGCAGCACAGCAGCTCACCGGTCGGGCGATGGTGGAAACGCCAAGCTGCGCGACCCCGACGCATGTCCCAGGCGACCACGTGCCCTACGGGAGAGGTGAGATACATGATGCCGTCGGCGACCAGCGGCGTGGTCTGGAGGCTGCCCTTCTTGCCCGCGCCGGTCGGGATGCTGAAGCGGCGGGTGAGGTGCTTGACGGTAGTGCGGTCGATGGCGGCCAGCTCGGACCAGCGCCGATTGGCGTAGTCGCCGCCGTAGAGGGTCCAGTCGCGCCGACCCGATTGAGCCTGGACCTTCGCCAGCACCGTGTCGAGCACCAGGCTCCGGGCCGGCTCAGGCACCCCCACCGGGGCCGGGCGTACCCACCACGCCACGGCCCCACCGATGAGCAGGACCAGAAGCAGGAGGGCCGACGACTTGAGGGGCGAACCGATCAACGGTTCGCCCCAGCGCGCGGCGCCGCGCCCGTTCCCGGTCGCACCAGCCTCTCGGCCCCGCACAAGGGCATACCATGGTGCGCTGCGGTCATAAAAATGGAGTGAGTCGGCTGGGGGTGTGGGTGCTTAAATCATCTTAGACTCGACAGATGCGGCGGGCAAGCTGGAGAGAAAATACAAACACCCCCGGACCGCGGTCCGGGGGCGTTTCGCCACGGCTCGCGTGCGAGCCGCGCGCGTTTCAGGCCGCGTGCTCGGTGGGAACCCTCTGGTGCCAGTGGTCCTCGGACGACTCTTCGTCCGCTGCCCACAGATACGCCCAGAACCGCACCGGCTTGGGCGCGCCGGCGCCGCTCTTGATGACGATCCCGAGCGGGACCGACGGAGCAACGGATGGGAGACTGGTCACGACGCTAACCCTCCCTGCGGGTGAATGGGGCCACGACCCACTGCCGGGAGCCATGGCAGCGCCCGTGCCGCCGCGACCTCAAACTTCAACCGCTTGTGATTTTTGGGGTTAACGAATGGACAGGAGAGTTCTCACGTGTCAGATCGACGCGGCGATCGGGTTGGCGCCAGTGTCCGGCGGACACGCGGGCTTGGCCAGCACCAGTCCTTCGGGGCGACGGCCTCGGCGGCGGCGGCGAGGCTCCTCCTCGCTCCACCCTTCGTAGAAGGAGCGGAGCGCGTCGGCTGCGAGCGAGGCACAGCCGCCGAGGATAACGTGCACACCGCCGGGTCGGCTGCGCTGCTGCAGGTCGGCCAGGAGGTCAGAGCGCTCGACGGGGGAAAGATCGGCCACCGTGCCCGGATCGATCACCACGATGTCGAGGCGGTCCACGAAGTCGAGGCAGAC
This sequence comes from Gemmatimonadales bacterium, assembly GCA_036566145.1. Taxonomy (GTDB): domain Bacteria; phylum Gemmatimonadota; class Gemmatimonadetes; order Gemmatimonadales; family GWC2-71-9; genus CAVVWJ01. The sequence goes on along the minus strand of DATCWW010000428.1, from coordinate 2,428 downwards.
CGGAAGTCCCCCGCCGATCGGAGCGACGAAGGCGTCGAAGATGCTTGCCAGCGCCTCGGCCGCCATGCGGGATTCCACCCGCTCGACCGCGCCGAGGTCGCCCGCGACGAAGGTGACGGCGGCATCGTAGGCGGCGAGCAGGTAGGTCGCGGACTCCGCGCCGCCGCCGAGGACCAGCACCTGGTCCTCCGGCTCGACCCGCGGCAGCAGCCGGGCCAGGCAGCAATTGGGCTCCAGCCCCCAGTGCACCGGCGTCCGCTGCGCCTCCCGCAGCTTGATGAACTGCTGGCGCCAGCGGCGATAGGACCGGAGCGCGAGCCGCTTCATGATGAGGCGGTCCACCGATTCGAGCATGAGCACTTCGGTGAGCACGAACTGCCCTTCGCTGGTGGTGTGCAGCTCCGAGGCGGCCTCGTCCCCGAGGCGAAGCAGCTCGTCCCGGCCGATCGAGTTCTTGTAGCCCTCGATCCGCTGGAGGATGTATTCGTGATAGTGCTGCTTATCGGAATAGGGCGAGCGCCGGCGCCGCTGAGTCTCCCGGATCTGCGAGACGCTCAGCACGCGTTGGTTCTCGGCAGGAGGCCGTCCACGATGCGGCCGGTGACGAGGTTCACCGCTTCACGTTGTCAGGGTTGCAGTTGACAGCGACGCATGTCGCTGACGGATGAGATAATGGTGCAAATTCATACATTGGTGGCCGAGTGTCAACACGCTGTCGCCGCGCGACTATTCGGCTTCGAGGACCGCCCCCTTGAGATAGCCGGTCTCGGGGATGGTGAGCACCTCGGGATGGTCCTCTCCCTGACCCAGGATTCGCCGCAGCCGGATGCGGCGGCCGCTGTCGCCGGCGGCTTCGGCCAGCATGGCCAGGAACTCGGGCAGCCCAACGTGGAAGGAGCAGCTCGCGGTGAGGAGGACGCCTCCGGGAGCCAGGCAGCGCATCGCCCGAAGGTTGATCTCGCGGTAGCCGCGAAGCGCCGCCGGCACGCTGGCGCGCGACTTGGCGAAGGCCGGCGGATCGAGGACGATGGTGTCGAAGCGCTCCGCGCTCCGGGCCAGGGCACGCAACGCCTCGAAGACGTCCGCCTTGCGCCACTCGATGGTCTCGATCCCGTTGAGGGCAGCGTTGGCTCGAGCCCGGGTCAGGGCGTCCTCGCTCACGTCGAGCGCGAGCACTCCCGAGGCCCTGCCGGCGAGGTGCAGGGCGAAGGACCCGTGGTAAGTGAAGCAGTCGAGGGCTCGACCTCCCGGCCGGGTGAGCGCCCCGGCGAGGAGCCGATGGGGACGCTGGTCCAGGAAGGCTCCCGTTTTCTGCCCGTCCCAGGGCGCGGCCAGGTAGCGGACTCCGCCTTCGCGGACCGCGATCTCACGCGGAACGTCACCGTCGACCAGCTCGACCCCGTCGGCCAGACCCTCGCGGCGGCGCACCGGCACGTCGTGGCGCAGGAGCACCCCGGCCGGATGCAGCAGCGCCCGAAGCGCCGAGAGGATCGCCGGGCGCTGGGTCTCGAGGCCGGCGGAGAGCAGCTGGCCGACCAGGCACCGGTCGTAGCGGTCGAGCACCAGGGACGGGAGTCCGTCCCCTTCGCCGTGCACCAGCCGGCAAGCGGTGGCATCGATACCCTCGCGCCGAGCGATGGCCGCGGCGAGCCGCTCGTGCCACCAGGCGGCGTCCACCCGGCGGTCGGTCCGCTCCAGCAGGCGGAGCCGGATCTCGGACCGGGGCGAGAGCAGTGCCTGGCCGATGAAACGGCCCCGTGGGTCTTCGACCGGGACGACTCCGGCCTCCGCCGGATGCGAGGTGACCTCGCTGCGGTAGATCCAGGGATGGCCTCGAACCCACCGTTCCGCGCCGCGCGAGGTGACCCGGGCTGCGGCCGGGCTCACGCCCGGTCGGGGCGCAGCACGGTGGCTCCGCGCAGGTAGCAGTGCTTGATTTCCGCCCGGCCTCGGGTGGTATACGCGTGCACCAGGAGGCGGATGCAGCGCGGGAGCGAGCCGGGCACCGGGATCTCCGTGGCGTGGAGGAGCGCCACGATGTTCCAGCCGAACTCCTCGGCCGCGCGGGCGGGAAAGGCGGCGTCGAGGTCGCGGGTAACGGTGAACAGGCCGCTCACGATGTCGTCGGGTTGGAGCTCGTTGGCCTCGATCAGCGCGCGAAGCAGCTCGTCGGTGGCGGCCAGGATCTCGGCCGCGTCGTTGCGCTCGACCGTGGTGGCGCCCCGAATGCCCTGGAGCCGCTGGGGGGATGGCGTCATGACAGATAATGTAGCGGCGCTGGTTCGGCTCATGGTGGTGACCGACGACGCGCTTCTGGCGGGCCGCGACCTCGCGGAGCTGGGCCGCGCCGTCGAGCGAGGGGGCGCGAGCGCGGTCCAGCTCCGGCTCAAGCAGGTCTCTCCGCGCGAGCTGGCCGCCGCCGCCCGCC
>DATCWW010000211.1:0-4354 GCA_036566145.1 Gemmatimonadales bacterium | reverse complement strand
GCACGGCCTGGATGGCGCTCTTCTCCCAGAACATGCTCGAGATGGCGGTGGAGCTGGCGCTGGTCCGTCCGGCCTACGCGACGATGGTCGAGAAGTTCATTGAGCACACCATGTGGATCACCTCGTCGATGCTGAACGCCGGGGACGGCACCGGCATGTGGGACGAGGAGGACGGCTTCTTCTACGACGTGCTCCGCCTGCCCGACGGCACCGCCCAGCGGCTCAAGGTACGGTCCATGGTGGGGCTGCTCCCGCTCTGTGCGGTGACCATTTTCGAGGGCGAGATCCGGGGCAAGTTCCCGGCAATGGAGCAGCGGCTCCGGCAGTTCCTGCAGGCGCGCCCCGAGCTGACGCGATCCATCCACGACCCGACCAAGGAAGGGAAGGCCAGGCGTCGCATGAGCGCCCCGCTCAACGAGGAGCGGCTCCGCCGGGTGCTCACACGCATGCTCGACGAGAACGAGTTCCTGAGCCCCTACGGGATCCGCGCCCTGTCCCGGTACCACGCCGACCACCCGTACGTGTTCCAGGCCGGCGGCCAGGCGCATGTTGTGGCCTACCTGCCAGCGGAGTCGGACAGCGGGATGTTCGGTGGCAACTCCAACTGGCGCGGGCCGATCTGGATGCCGGTGAACGGCCTGATCATTCGCGGCCTGCTGCAGTACTACCTCTATTACGGCGACGACTTCACCATCGAATGCCCCACCGGGTCCGGCCGGCAGATGACGCTCTACCAGGTGGCCGAGGAGATCGGCCGCCGGCTCGCGAGCATCTTCGTGCGGGACAGTGACGGTCGCCGGGCGGTGTACGGTGGGGCGGAGAAGTTCCAGGAGGACCCGCACTGGCGCGACCTCCTCCTGTTCTACGAGTACTTCCACGGGGACAACGGCGCGGGCCTGGGCGCCAGCCATCAGACCGGCTGGACCGGCATCGTCGCCCGGATCATGCACCTCTTCTCCACCAGGACGGCGGAAGAGGCGCTCGAGCTCGGCAAGGCGTCCGCGGGCCTGGGAGTAGAGCGACCGACGCTGCCAGAGGCGGCCGGCAGTGTGCCGGCACGACCCTAGGATGAGCAGCCCGGCCTACCCGGCCCTCTACCAGATCAATACCCGGACCTGGTTGACGGCCCTCTCGCGCAAGCAGGGTCGGGCCGCCACCCTGGACGACATACCCGACTCCGAGCTCGATCGCGTGGCGGCAATGGGATTCGACTGGGTCTGGCTGCTGAGCGTCTGGCAGACCGGGCGCGCCGGCCGGGAGGAGTCCCTCGCCAACCCCGAGTGGCGGGAAGAGTTCCGCCATACCCTGCCGGACCTGACCGACGCCGACATCGGTGGCTCGGGGTTCGCCATCACCGGATACACGGTGCACCAGAACCTGGGCGGAGATCCGGCGCTGGCCCGCATGCGCGAGCGGCTCAGGAGCCGCGGCCTCCGCCTGATGCTCGACTTCGTCCCCAACCACACCGGCCTCGACCATCCCTGGGTGGAGGAGCACCCGGAGTACTACGTCGCCGGTGGGGAGCTCGAGCTGACCCGGCAGCCCCGGAACTATCGCTGGGTCCGGCGCAACGGAGGCGACGTGCTCCTCGCGCACGGCCGGGATCCCTTCTTCCCGGGGTGGCCCGACACCTTCCAGCTCAACTACGGCAACCGCGCCACCCAGGCGGCGATGCTGGGCGAGCTGATGAAGATCGCCGGGCAGTGCGACGGGGTCCGCTGCGACATGGCGATGCTGGTGCTGCCGGACGTGTTCCAGCGGACGTGGGGCATCCACACCGAGCCCTTCTGGCCCGAGGCCACGCGCAAAGTACGGGAGCGATATCCCGGGTTCTGCTTCATGGCCGAGGTCTACTGGGACCTCGAGTGGACCATGCAGCAGCAGGGCTTCGATTACGCCTACGACAAGCGGCTCTACGACCGGCTGCGCGAGGGTCACGCCCGGCCGGTGCGGGAGCACCTCAGGGCCGGGCTCGACTATCAGAACCGCCTGAGCCGATTCCTGGAGAACCACGACGAGCCCCGCGCAGCGTCCGCCTTTGCCGCCGACGTGCACGAGGCCGCCGCGGTGATCACCTTCTTCTCCCCGGGGATGCGTTTCCTCCATCAGGGACAGCTCGAAGGACGGAAGAAGCGGATTTCACCCCACCTGGTCCGGGCGCCGGATGAGCCGGTGAACCCTCGGCTGGAGCAGTTCTACCGCCGTCTCCTCGGCGTACTGTGCCGGCCAGTGGTGCGGCAGGGCCGGTGGCAGCTGGTCGAGCCGTCACCCGCCTGGGAAGGCAACTGGACCTCGGACTCCTTCGTCGCCGGCGCCTGGACCGGCGCGGGCGACGAGCGCCTGCTGGTCGCGGTGAACTACGCCTCGAGCCAGGGCCAGTGCTGGCTTCGGCCGCCGTTCCCCGGCCTGGCCGGACGCCGCTGGCGCCTCAAGGACCTGATGGGTGACGCGGTCTATGAGCGGGACGGGGACGAGCTCGCGGCTCGCGGACTCTACCTGGATGTCGGGCCATGGCAGTACCACGTCTTCGAGCTGGCCCCCTCGCGGCCGGCAAGGTGAACTCATGAGCGATTCGCGTCGCGCCGTCGTGCTCGACTGGACCCGAGGGTATCCCAAGGAGTGGCTCCGGCCGGACCTGGTAGCCGGGCTCACGGCCGCGGCGGTCGTGATTCCCAAGGCGATGGCGTACGCCACCATCGCGGGACTGCCGGTGCAGATCGGCCTCTACACCGCGCTGGTCCCCATGGTGATCTACGCGGTGCTGGGAACCTCCCGGGTCCTCAGCGTGAGCACCACGACGACGATCGCGATCCTGACCGCGGCCGAGCTGGGCCAGGTCGCGCCGAACGGCGACCCCGCCACGCTCCTCAAGGCGACGGCGACGCTGACGCTCCTCGTCGGCGCCATCCTGGTACTCGCGTCGGTGCTCCGCCTGGGCTTCGTCGCCAATTTCATCTCCGACCCGGTGCTGATCGGGTTCAAGGCCGGGATCGGGCTGGTCATCGTACTCGACCAGCTCCCCAAGCTGCTCGGCGTGCACATCGACAAGGGCAGCTTCTTTCACAACGTGGGCGCCACCCTGGCGGAGGTTCCACGCACTTCCTTCCCCACGCTCGCGGTGGGTGTGGGCACTCTGCTGATACTGCTGGGGGTCGAGCGCTTCTTTCCCCGAGCCCCTGCGCCGATCGTCGCGGTGGTGGCCGCGATCGCCGCCATGAGCCTCCTGGGATTGCAGGCGCTGGGCGTGGAGTCGATCGGCGAAGTGCCCCGGGGACTGCCCACGTTCGTGGCGCCCGACGCGAGTCTGCTCGCGGTACTCTGGCCCGGCGCCATGGGCATCGCCTTGATGAGCTTCACCGAGACGGTCGCGTCGGCCCGCGCGTTCGCGGCCGGTGGAGACCCGCCCCTGGTGCCGAACCGCGAGCTGCTGGCCACCGGGCTGGCCAACGCCGGCGCGGGGCTGCTCGGGTGCATGCCCGGGGGCGGCGGCACCTCCCAGACCGCCATGAACCGCCTTGCCGGGGCGCGCACCCAGCTCTCCGCGCTGGTGACGGCGGGCGCGACCCTGCTCACCCTCGTCCTGCTCGCCAAGCCCATGGGGTTGATGCCCCAGGCCACCCTGGCCGCGGTCGTGATCGTCTACTCCGTCGGACTCATCTCGCTCGATGGCTTTCGCTCGATCCTGGCGGTGCGGCGGACCGAGTTCCTCTGGGCCGTCGTCGCCCTTGCCGGCGTGCTGTTGCTGGGGACGCTCCAGGGCATCCTCGTCGCGATCGTGGTCTCCGTCGTGGCCCTTGGGCAGCAGGTGGCGAATCCCCCGGTCTACGTGCTGGGCCGGAAGCCGGGCACGAACGTCTTCCGGCCGGTCTCGCCCGAGCATCCGGAGGACGAGACCTTCCCGGGCCTGCTGCTCGTCCGGCCCGAGGGCCGGATCTTCTTCCTGAACGCACAGCGGATCGGCGAGCGCATCCGGCGGCTGGTAGACGAGTATCACCCCAGGGTCGTGGTCCTCGACCTGAGCGGCGTCTTCGATCTGGAGTATTCCGCGCTCCTCGCGTTCACCGAGGCGGAGCAGCGGCTCAGGGAGAACGGCGTCATCGGCTGGCTGGCCGGCCTGAGCCCGGGGGTGCTGGAGGTGGTGCAGCGCTCTGAGCTGGCGAAGACGCTCGGGCGCGAGCGGATGCACTTCAATCTGGAGATTGCGGTCCGGGAGTACCTGCGCTCGCTCGAGGCCGAAGGGTCGGACAAGGCGGGCGCCGGCCGGCTCGCCCAGGGGTCAGCCCGAGCCCCCGGAGGGGGAGGGGGTGCCTGACCCCATGGCAGCGGCCCCCGCCGCCCGCAGGCGCCGCCGAGC
>DATCWW010000413.1:0-9074 GCA_036566145.1 Gemmatimonadales bacterium | reverse complement strand
CCTCCGGCCGTCGCGACGGTGCCCGCGCCTTCGCCGGCCGCCGTCACCCCGAGCGCAAAGCTCCGGGGCACGAACCGGGCGGTCACGCCGCGAGCCTGGCTCATGGTCACGGTGCAGCCGCCGGTTCCGCTGCATGCGCCGCTCCACCCGTCGAAGGCGGCGCCGATCGAGGGGGTCGGGGTGAGGGTGACCGTCGTCCCTGCGGTATAGGTGGCGGTGCAGGCGCCGCTCACGCTCCCGCCGACGGAGGTACACGCGATGGCCGGCGTCAGTCCGGGTTGGCTCGCCATGCTGCCGCTCCCGGCGCCCGCCCCGGTAATCCGGAGCGTGAAGGTGGCGAGGTCGAACCCGGCCGTGACGGTGCGGTTCTCCTCGACGCCGAGCTGACAGTTGCCGGTTCCGGTGCAGGCGCCCGACCAGCCCGTGAACACCGACCCCGCGGCGGGCGAAGCGCTCAGCGTCACCGCGGTCTCGAACTGGGCGCTGCAGCTGCCGCTCGGCGCGCCCGCGGCGATCGAGCAGGCGATCCCCGTCGGCGTGCTGCCGACGTTGCCGGCCCCGGTGCCGGCCGCGACGACGGTCACCGTGGCCTGGTGGGGCTGGGCGCCCAGCTGGATCAGCGCCGCGCGAAGGTCGGGGAACGGTCCGACCGGCTGGGTCGCCCCGGACGCCTGGGGCGTCCCGGTGCTGCGGAGCAGCGCCACGAGATCGTCGGGAGAGAGCACCGTTCCCCGTGATCCCTTGTGGAAGCCCTGGACCGCCGCGGCCGCCGCCGCCACCATCGCCGAGGCGCTCGAGGTGCCGCTGAAGACGCCCGTATAGCGCGTGCCCCGGGTGCCGCCGTCGAAGAGCTCGCCGTATCCCGTGCTGGTGACGCAGCACCCCCAGCCCTGCAGGTCCACCCGGGAGCCGTAGCTCGAGAAGGACGATCGGGCGTGCGCCTGGGTTCCCGCGCCGACGATGATCGCGTCCGAATCGAAGCGGCTCCGGTCGAAGCGGCCCTGGAAATCGGCGCCATCGAGGTTCTCGCCCCCGTTGCCCGCCGCCTCGACCACGATCACCCCGGCCTGGGTCACGACCTGGATGGCGTCGAACACGGCCGGATCCCATTCGACCGGAACGAAGAATTGCCCGCCGTGCGGCCCCGCCGTCTGCTGCTCGATCAGCAGCACGTCGCCCGGGCCGAGGGCGGCGCCCGCGGCCGCGACCGCGGCGGGGAGGTTGTAGTGCAGGGTGCCGGCCTCGACCGGCGAGATCACCCGGGTGTTCGCCCCCGATACCGCGCCGGTGACGCCGAAGGCGTTGGAGCGCCCGGCCAGCATGCCGAGCACCGCGGTGCCGTGGTCGTCGGCGCAGAAGGGATTGCAGACGCCGCCGAGCGACGCCCCGTCGAGCTGCAGATCCTCATGCGAGAGGACCCAGGAATACTCGAGATCGATCAGCTTGATCCCGGCGCCGTCTCCGCCGGTCTGGGTACGGGCGAAGCGGGCGTCGAAGCCGTCAGGGGCGGGGCCCAGGTATCCCTGACGGCCGGTGAAGTCGGGCGAGGCGAAGTCGGTGAGTCCGGGCGGCGGCGCCGGCACCGGCGCGACGTACGCCGTGTCCACCTCGGCCAGCGCGTTGAGCTCGGCGAGGAGGCGTGGCAGGGCGGCGGCCTGCGCGACCTCCAGCCGATGCCAGCTTCCCAGACTCGGCAGCGGCCGGCGGGCACGGAGCCGGGCGCCGGTCTCCAGCGACTGCAGCCGGACGGCGGGGAGATCGGCGAAGAGGGGGCGGACTCGCGGCGAGCCGTGAGCCCGGAGCACCTGATCGAGCCGGGCCGGTGCGCCGGTGGCCTCGCGGAACTTCACGTTCACCACGATGGGGGCCTGCGCCTGGGCTCGCGCGGTGGCGGCCAGGCCCAGGGCGAGCGCCGTCAGCGCGCGGGCGAGACGGACGCGGGTCACGACTCCTCTGCGACCACGACCCAATCGGAGACGGTGCACGGACTTGCTTGTAGGGTTGGGGGAACGCCCGAAGGGTATCGGGGTGGTACGGCGGAAGCAAGCGACTGGCGCGTCTCTTGCCCGTCGGGGCCTATCCATCGCCCAGGTATCGACCTATGCGACAGACCCCGGCTCGACGGACCTCCGGCCTGCAACACGTTCTCGCGGTTTGCGGCGCGCTGACCCTCTCGGCGTGTGCCTCGAAGTACGCCCAGGTGCCGCCCCGGCTCGACCTCGCGCCCTATGGCCGGATCGCGCTGGTGACGTTCAGCTCCGAGCGGCAGGACCCGCGGCTCAGCGAGTCCGCCACGCAACGGTTCGCCGAGGCGCTGCTGGCCAACCAGTCGGGCATCGAGCTGCTCGAGGTCGCCGCGGCGGACTCCGCGCTCCGCGGCCTTCCCCCCGATGTCGACGGCGCCACGCTGGCCCGCGCGCTGGGCCGCTCGCGCGACGTCCCGGCGGTCTTCGTGGGTCGGCTCACGATGTCCGAGGTCAAGCCGCGGGGGCGACTGGGCGTGGCGAGCGTGGACATGCGGGCGGGCGTCAACGCGCAGCTCACGGTCCAGCTCGTCTCGACCAAGACCGGCGGAACGATGTGGCGCTCCAGCGCCAACACCAGCGAGGAGCTGGGCCATGTCGGCCTGAGCACCGGCGGTGCGGCGGTAGCAATGCGGGATCCCGATGAAGCCTATGGGGAGGTGGTGCGGAGCCTGGTGGCGGACGTGACCCGGGACCTGCGACCCACCTGGGTCAAGCAGTAGCGGTCGAGCAGAGCATAGCCTTCGGGCCCCGGCGGCAGCCCGGGTGATCAAGCTGCCGACCGTGCCCGGGCGAGGTTTCCGCCCGGGCACTCGACGTCTTCAGCCGTCCAGCTCGCTTGCCTGGGAGATGATCCGCCCCACCAGTCCGTAGCGCACCGCGGTTTCGGCGCTGAGCCAGAAGTTGCGGTGGGTGTCCTCCTCGATCCGCTCCAGCGGCTGGCCGGTCTCCCGGGCGAAGATCCGGTTGAGCCGGTCGCGCATCTGCAGAATCTCCCGCGCCTCGATCTCGATGTCGCTGGCGGCGCCCCCCGCGCCGCCGGAGGGCTGGTGCAGGAGGAAGCGGGTGTTGGGGAGACAGTAGCGCTGCTCCCGGGGCACCGACACGTACACCAGCGCCCCGGCGCTCGCCACCCAGCCGGTGCCGATCATGCGCACCTTGGGCCGGATAAAGCGCACGATATCGTGGATGGTGTCGCCGGCCTCGACGTGGCCGCCCTGGGAGTTCACGAAGACGGTGATGTCGCCCTCCGACTCGGCGGCGAGCGCCACCAGCTGGCTCACGACATCGGCCGCGAGCTTCTGGGTGATCTCGCCGCTGATGACGATGGTGCGGGCGCGGAGCAGGCGCTCCGCCACGGAGTCGAGGGGGCGGTTGGGGGCGATGGGGTCCTGGTCCTGATACATGCGATGCCTCGGGCGTACGGGTGTGGCCGAAGAGTAATCCCGCCGGTAGACTGAGGCATGGACCCGACCTTCTTCGCGACCCCGGACGCGTGGCGCGCCTGGCTGGCCCGCCACCACGCGGAGGCGGAGGAGCTCTGGGTCGGCTTCCACAAGCGGGGCACCGGACGCGCCAGCCTCACCTGGCCGGAGTCGGTGGACCAGGCCCTCTGCTACGGCTGGATCGACGGGCTGCGGAAGAGCCTGGGCCCGGAGGGCTACGCCATCCGGTTCACGCCCAGGCGCTCGGGCAGCACCTGGAGCAAGATCAACCTCAAGCGGGTCGGGGAGCTCGAGTCGCTCGGGCTGATGCAGCCTGCGGGGCGGGCCGCCCACGCGGGGAGGACCGCGGCCAAGTCGGGGATCTACGCCTACGAGCAGCGGGACAAGGCCCGCCTCACCCCGGAGCAGGAGCGCACCTTCAAGCGCAACCGCAGGGCGTGGAGCTACTTCCAGACGGAGGCGCCGTGGTATCGACGCACGGCGACCTACTGGGTGGTGAGCGCCAAGCGGGAGGAGACCAGGGCGAAGCGCCTGGCCACGCTGATCGCCGACTCCGCGGCCGGGCGCCGGATCGGGCCGCTCGAGCGGCCGTAGGCCCCTCCGCTTGCCCCCGACCGACCCGGCCTCTAAACTCCCCCCACCTTTTCTCCAGCCGCTACGAGGACCCCGTGCTGCCGCTCGTCGCACTCCCCGCGCTCCTGCTCGCCTTTCAGCAGCCGACCGCAACCGCCAGCGCCGCCGGCCTGCCGCCTTCGCCGGTCAAGCGGATCGAGGTGCAGCCCGCCGGCCGCACCATTACCGCGGGCGACTCGGTGCGGCTCACCCTGCGCGCGCTGGACGAGGCCGGCCGGCCGGTGTCCAACGCCGTGCTGGCGGTGAAGATGCTGGGCGGACAGGGGGAAGGCGCAGTGAACGACACCACGGGGTGGCTGGTCGCCAGCTCGGTGGGCAAGTTCCCGCTCGCGCTGATCGCGCTGGTGCCGGGCACCGAGCCGTTCGTGGACTCCACCTCGGTCGAGTTCTTCGGAGTGCCCGGGCCGGCGGAGCGGGTGGAGCTCGCGCCGACGGCGGCCACGATCGTCCCCGGGCAGTCGCTCCGGCTCAGCGCCGTCCCCTTCTCCAAGGCCAACGACCGGACGCTCGACACGGTGCGCTGGCGGAGCAGCGCGTCCAAGGTCGTGTCGGTGGATCGGGACGGCCTCATCACCGGGCACGCCGCCGGCACCGCCCGGGTGACCGCGTCCGTGCGGGGGGTCGACTCCACCGTCGTGGTGAAGGTCCTCGGCGGACAGATCGGGACCCTCACCCTCTCGCCCGCGCGGCCCACCGTGCGCCAGGGCGACGTGGTGCCGTTCACGCTCGAGGCGCGCAGCGCGTCGGGCAAGGCGATCACCGGACTCACGCCGACCTGGAGCTTCTCCCCCGGCGACGGGCAGCTCGACGCCGACGGACGGTTCGTGGCCTATCGGCCGGGGCCGTACACCGTGACGGCGACGCTGGGCCGGCACGCGGCGAGCGCCAACGTGATGGTGGGTGAGCGGGAGGTGCGCCGGTCGGTGACCGTGGTCGGCCGCCTGCCGCGGAGCGCCTTCGCCACCTCCGAGGTCTGGATCCATCCCAACGGCACCGTCGCCTACCTGGGCACCCACATGGGCGGCGACCGGGTCTACGCCATCGACATCAGCAACCCGGGCAATCCCGTGGTGGTCGATTCGATCATGGCGAACACCCGGCTGGTGAACGACATGCAGACGACGCCCGACGGGAACTACATGGTCTTCACCCGGGAAGGCGCCGCCGACCGGAAGAACGGCATCGTCATCGCCGACACCCACGACCCGCTCCATCCCAAGGAGATCTCCCAGTTCACCGACGGCGTCGCGGGAGGGGTGCACTCGATCTACCTCTACGAGCACCCGCAGTACGGGCGGTTCGTCTACCTCACCAACGACGGCACCGGCGCGATCGACATCGTCAACCTGTCGGACCCGGCCAAGCCGGTCCGGGCCGGCGAGTGGCGCACCGATCGGCCCGACGCCGCGCGTTACGTGCACGACCTCGACCTCGTGGACGGCCTCCTCTATGCCAGCTACTGGAACGACGGGCTGGTGATCCTCGACATCGGCAACGGCAAGTGGGGCGGCCGGCCCGACAAGCCGGCGCTGGTCTCCCAGTTCAAGTACAACCTCGACTCCCTCTACCGCGACGTGGAGGACGTCTCCGCGCCCGGGTTCACCCGCGGCACCCACACCGCGTGGCGGCAGCGGGGCGGCAAGTACGTCTTCATCGCCGACGAGGTCTATCTCAACGGCTCGATCCAGGGAGCCAAGGACGCGTCGTCCAGCCGGATGTACGGCACCCTGCAGGTGATCGACGTGAGCGACATCGCGCACCCGAAGTCGGTGGCGTGGTACACGCCCGAGATGGGCGGGGTGCACAACGTCTGGCAGGCGGGTGATACCCTCTACATGGGCGCCTACGACGCGGGCTTCCACGTCTTCGACATCTCCGGCGAGCTCAAGGGCGATCTCCGCGCCCAGCAGCGGGAGATGGCCTCGCTCAACACCGCGGACATGGGCGGTGTGGTGCAGAACGCGGCGTTCGACTGGGGCGTGGTGGTGAATCCCAAGGACGGCCTGGCCTACGTGAACGACTTCAACAACGGCCTCTGGGTGGTGCGGGTGAATCCGCGGCGGTCCCGGGCCCCGGCCATCCCATGATCGCGCTGCTCGCCGCGCTGGCACTCGCCGGAAGCCCGGCCGGTCCGCCCGACCGGGACTACTTCATGTTCGTGGCGAGCGAGGGGAACGACCGGATCTCGCTGGTGCGGTTCGGCCCCACCGGCGCGCGGGTCGAGCGGCAGCGGCGCATCAGTCTCAACCCCACCGAGCTGGTCGGGCCCCACGGGCTCTCGGTGAGCCCCGACGGCCAGTGGTACTACGTGACCACGGCGCACGGCACGCCCGACGGGGCGATGTGGAAGTTCTCCAGCGCCGACGACCATCAGGCGGGAATGGTGACGCTGGGCCTGTTTCCGGCCACGCTTCAGGTGGCCCCCGGCGGGCACTACGCCTGGACGGTGAACTTCAACCTCTACGGCGACATGGTGCCGAGCTCCGTGTCGGTGGTCTGGCTCGACCGGATGCTGGAGGTGAAGCGGATTCCCACCTGCGTCATGCCGCACGGGTCCCGGCTCTCGCCCGACGGACGGCGCCACTACTCGGTCTGCATGATGAACGACGTGCTGGTCGAGATCGATGCCGACCGGCTCGCCGTCTCACGCCACTTCATGGTGGCCCCCGGCGCCGAGAAGGGGATGGACGGGCCGCCCAGCGCGATGGCGATGGGCAACGTGAGCTGCTCTCCCACGTGGGCTCAGCCCTCCACCGACGGCCGCACGGTCTGGGTCGCCTGCAACAAGGCCAACGACATCGTGGAGATCGACGTCGCCTCGTGGTCGCTCCGGCGGCGGATTCCGGCGGGAGAGGGGATCTATAACCTGGCGGCGAGTCCCGACGGGCGGCTGCTGGTCGGCACCAACAAGAAGGGGAAGACGGTGTCGGTGATCGACGCCCGGAGCGGGAAGGAGCTGGCCCGGATCCCGACCTCGCGCCGGCTGCCGAGCGGGCTCGTGATCTCGCCCGACAGCCGCTACGCCTTCGTGACCCTCGAGGGGGTCGGCGCCGAGCCCGGGACTGTGGACGTCCTCGACCTGACCGCGCTGAGTCGGGTGGCCAGCGTGGACGTGGGGCAGCAGGCCGGCGGCATCGACTTCTGGAAGACGGAGGCGCCGGCGCACACCAACTGATGAATTTCTCTACACCTCCTTCCCTCTTGACCGCGCCCGGATTGTAGCGTACTCTGACGGAGCCTCCTCTTTCGATCCGACATGCATCCAGGCAGTACCACCAGCACCGCTCGGCGCCCCGCCGAGGCGTGGGTCGACGTTCCCGAGCTGCTGCGGCAGGCCCGCGAGTTCGAGATCGCCGGGCACGTCCGCGCCGCGGAAGCGGCGTATGACGCCGTCATCGTGAGCGCCACGCGCCAGGACGACCAGGAGGCGCTGGCGGTCGCGTTCCGCCGCCGTGCCGTGATGGCGCACCAGAGTGGCGATTCGCCGCGGGCCCGAAGCGGGCTCCGGCAGAGCTACGCGGTGGCCGGCATGCTGGGCAACCGGCGGCTGATGGCGGAAACGCTCAACGCGCTGGGCGGCCTGGAGCTTGAGACCCGCAACCTCGCCGCGGCCGACGCCGCCCTCACCGAGGCGCTCGACCTCGCGGCCGAGCACCCTCCGGTGCTCGCCCGGGTAGCGCAGAACCTCGGCATCGTGGCCAACATCCGCGGCGATCTGCGGGCGGCGGAATCGCACTACCGGCGCTCGCTCGAGGCCTTCGACAGCCTGGGCGACCGGACCGGCAGCGCCATCACCCTCCACAATCTGGGCATGCTGACCGCCGACCGGGGCGCCCATGCCGACGCGTGCATGCTGTACGGGGAGTGCGAGCAGCTGGCGGATGTCACCGGCGACACCCACCTGGCCGCGCTCTGCCGCGTCAATCACGCCGAGTCGCTTCTCGCGCTGGGCCGGGTGGACGAAGGACGGGACACGGTGGAGCGGGCCGGCCGCTCGCTCGAGGCGCTCGGCTCGCGGTTCGACGCGGCCGACGTGGAACGGGTGCTGGCGCTCTGCGAGCGGGCCGAGGGACACGATGGGCAGGCCGAAACCCGGCTGGGCCGCGCCCGCGAGCTGGCGCAGCTCACCGATGCCCGCCTCACCGTCGCCGAGATCGCCCGCGACCTCGGCCGGCTCTACGCCGAGACCGGCCGGCCGGCCCTGGCCCGGAGCGCGCTGCGCGAGGCGGTGGAAGCCTTCGGCGATCTCGGCGCCCTGGGCGAGGCCCGGGCGACCCGCCTCGAGCTGGAGACCCTCGGCGCCGGCTGATCCCCGCTGGTCCCGCCTTGACAGCAGTTAGATAGTTCGATAATCGTTAAACTATGTCCACGCGGACGCCCCCCCGGCCTGCGCTCTCGGAAGCGCAGTTCACCCTGATCGCCAAGGCGCTCGCCGATCCTCGGCGCATGGCGCTGCTGGAGACGATCTCCGGCGGCAGGGAATGCCCCTGCTCCCGGCTGGGCTCGATCTTTTCGGTCTCCAAGGCCACCATCTCGCATCACATGAAGGAGCTGGTCACGGCCGGCCTGGTGGAATCCCGGCGGGAGGGGCAGTACCTGCATTACTGCGTCCGCCGTGATACGCTGCAGGCGTACACCGCGGAGCTGCTCCGGCGTGCCGGCGGCAAGGCCGAGCAGAAACAGGGGTGAGCGCGGCACGGGGACGGGCTGTCCCGGGGCTGAAAGGCGTTGAAGGTTCGATAGTTATACAACTGTTTGACCGTTGACGGCGCGAGGCGGGGCCGTCGGCGTCCCGTACGGACCCCATCTGTCGCATTCACCATGGGCGTCCCGTCTGAACCCTGAGTGGTGAGGAGTCGTCTCATGCGGAATCCCGCGGTCGTGCTCGCGGCCCTGCTCGCGGTGGTGCTCGTGGCCTGTGGAGCACCCGAATATCAATCTCCGCCGGTCCCGGTGCCGGCACAGTTCCGCG